>JACAFT010000009.1:0-35482 GCA_013378375.1 Nitrososphaerota archaeon | reverse complement strand
GGAGCAATGGCAGGAAGATTAATTTCCGACAGTCCAGTTCGTGGACCCGATGATAGTAACCTTAAGTCATTAGAAATACGAGTAAGTTCGAGTGATAAATTTCTAAAACTAGAAGATAAAGAAGATATGTCTTTTTGACTTTGCATAGATTCTCTCAGATCGGTAGATTGTTTCAATGGTAATTTTGTTTCAATAGAAAGTTCACGAACCATTAATTTAGAATAATTTGGATGAGTATTGATTCCAGTGCCTGCAGCACTTCCGCCAATTCCTAAAAAGAATAGTTGTTTTTTACAATGTTGTATATCTTGAAGGCATTTGTTAATTGTAATTGAATAAGCTTTGAATTCTTGTCCAAGTGTTATTGGAACTGCATCTTGTAAATGTGTACGAGCAGACTTCAGTATTTTATTAAATTGTTTTGATTTGGATTGAAATGAATAAGACAATGATTTTAACTCTTGTTCGAGTTGCGGGATAGAAGATAAAATAGATAAACGGATTGCAGTAGGAAAAGTGTCATTAGTAGATTGAGACATATTTACATGGTCGTTAGGATGTATTGGATCATAACTTCCAAGTTTACGACGGAGTAATTGATTGGAACGATTTGCGATAACTTCATTACAATTCATATTAAAAGACGTACCAGCTCCCATTTGAAAAACATCAACTACAAATTGATCCCGAAATTTACCAGACAGAATCTCGTCTGAGGTTTTAATTATAGCAGAAGACAGTTTCTTATCAAGTAGTTTGAGTTTTGTATTAGTTTTTGCAGCTGATTTTTTAATTATAATAAAGGAATCTAGAAATTCAGGAGCGTGCATTACTCCACTAATTGGAAAGTTTTCAATCGCGCGTTGTGTTTGGATTCCGTAATAAGCAGAACTTGGTACTTTCTTTTTACCTAATGAATCAGATTCAGTCCTATATGCAGTAACCACATGTAATTATGAAAGACAACCATATTTTACTTTTAGGATGATTTCAATATCCTGTTGCTTCTCTTTGCCTATTAATTTGATTTTTCCTTTCATATTCGGATAATATATCTTCAGGAGTTAATCCTAATTCAAGAGAAGCTTGAACTACGAAATGCCATATATCAATGAGTTCTTCTTTTGCAAGTTCGATGTCAATAGGAGTAGGTTTTTTCCACCATTTCCAAGATGTTAGTCGTTGTAATTCAATAGCTTCATGAATAATGGCAGTACACAAAACAGAAATTCTTTCATCTTGTTTTTTAGGATAGCGATCCAATTTTAGAAGAGAAGTATAATCCTTTTGTAATTGAAAAATTTGTTTCAATATATCGTCTTTTGATTCATTATTTATTTTGGTCATAATATTAAAAACAAAACATAGTTTAATATGAATTGCGCCAAATATTTTATATGGATCTATTAAAAATTAAAAAAAATAAATGGATAGTAATGATATTATTCATTATTGCAATGATATTTTTCTTAATTGGTGGATTATATTTACTTTCTTTATATTTCAACACAACAAATCCAGTATTCTTTTTATTAGAAATTCCATGGTTGCTATTAATGTTAGAAGTATTGAGAAAAATTGTCAACTAATAAATTAGAATCAATTTTTAGCAACGTCAAATCCACTACATTAGCAGACGTTTTTATTGATCGAATTGTTAAAATTCCAAATTTAGATTCATTAATCAAACAGGCAAAAGAAAAATCCACAATAGGTGGAGGAAGTATAAGAGGAATAAAACAAGAAGAAATAGCAGGAGGTAATGCAACAAATATCGCTTACTCTTTAGCAAAATTTGGTAGTCATGTAAATCTTTTTGTAATTGGCGATGAATTTACAAAAAACATACTAGAATTACGTTTTAAAAAATTCAATAATGTTTCAATAAACTTGATTTATGGTAAACCAGGTTTTACCATTGCATTAGAAACTGAATATGAAAAGAATGTAAATATTATGATCAGTGATGTAGGAGGAATCGAAAATTTTGAAGGAGAATACATAATAAATAATTATAAAGAGACACTCAATCAATCAGATGTCATAATTATATCAAATTGGGCTTCAAATACTAAAGGAAATGAACTTGTTAAGAATATATTTTCAACAGCAAAAAATAGTATTAAATTATTAGATTTTGCAGATTTATCAACTTCAACAAATAGATTGTCAGAATTAATTGAACATCTTAAAGATAACAAAATAGTTGATATGATAAGTTTGAATGAAAACGAATGTAGAATATTAACCAAATTCTTAGGTTTAGAGAAGATAAGTTCTAATTATACGATTGAAGAAATAAAAAAAGCTGCATCAGAAATATCAAATACATTAGAAATTATTATAGATATTCATACACCACTTGGTTCTTGTTCTTCTCAAAATAATGAGATTCAATTTGTAGATTCGTTCAAAGTTCAACCGAAAATTCTAACAGGAGCAGGAGATATTTGGAACGCTGTAAATATTTTGGCGTTTAAAAAGAAATTTTCGGCTTATAATAGACTTAACATAGCAAACGCAGCAGCTGCAAGTTATATTTCTGAATATAACAGAGGAGATTTTCCATTAACTAAAGTTGAAGAATTATTAGAATCACGAGGAATTAATACAGATTCATTATAATACAGATAATATCAATTGTTTGTCAATACTTCCAGATCTGATTATTTCAATATCATTATCTTTAACTTGAACAACAGTAGATTCCATATTTCGTGTGATAGGATCGTCAATCAATATTGCGTCAAAATTTTCTAGTTCGGAAATAACAGAAGAGGCGACATAATGAGATTCATTACCAGAAATATTTGCACTAGTTCCAACAAGATATCCTCCACATGCTAAAAGCAATGATAAAGTAACTTTATTATCAGGAACACGAACTCCAATAAAATCAGAATTACAGGTAAGTGATTTTAATACATTATCTTTAATTGGTAAAATAATAGTAAGTGGACCAGGCCAAAATTTATCAGCTAATTTAATTGAAATTTGATCAAAATAAGCAACTTCTTGAGCATAGTCAAGAGAATTACATAACAAAGGCAAAGGTTTATTTTCACGAATTTTAATTTGAAAAATTTTTTCAACAGCATGTTCATTATATGGATCGCAACCAAGTCCATAAACAGTATCAGTTGGATAGACAACAACACCTCCATTACTCACAATTTTTGCAAGTTCTAACAAATTACGCTCAGTATTAGTAAATTGTTGCATATGGTTTATATGGTAAATACATTCCTAATAATCCTGCGGAACGGAGTAATAGTGGTAAAAGCTTCAAATAACAACTATAAGATCAAAATTAAACATAATCTAAAACTTTATAGAAAAAAAATAGATTTAGTATTTAATAGAACTGCAATACTTGCCGGTTTGAAATCTTATTTGTATATATTTTTTATAATGTTTAGAGATTTATTATCCAAAATATTCTTTGGTTTCGTAATATCATATTTCAAATTAAAAAAACAATCAGGCGAGAATTATAATTCAAAAATAGTTACTTCCAATAAAAAAGAAGTAATTGCAGCAGGGAGAACTTTAGGAATAATAACATCATTAATTATTATTTATGTAGTTATTATCTATTCAGGAATAGATAATTTGAATATTTTAATTCCGGGAATTTTAATAGCTGTTGCAATGGGTCAACAAATGGAATCAGCAGGAATGGAAGTAATAATTTCACATATGAGAATTTCATTATCAACATGGAATACAGTAATATATATTTTTGCAAAAAGAAAAAGAGGAGAAAATTGGAACGAAGTAGTAGAAGAAACAGAAATGTTCTGGATGCACCCTCAAATTCATCCTGTATCTGGATTTTCTGAATCTTTAAAGAAGATAGAAGGTAAATTGAGCGAAGATAAGATAATCAAACATATCAACAAATACAGGGAAGAAATAAATTATTATGTTCATGTTGAAGATAATAACTCAAGTAAATTAAAATTTACAGACCATACAATAAAATTTTTACACAACATAAGAGACAAGCATGATGCATTATATGAAATTCGAGAAAGAATTGGAACATGGACGTATATTATTTACCTCGGAACAGGAACAATCATATGGTTAATATCTCCATTTTAGATTGAACTATATTAATTCTTTCAACACATTAATCAAATCATCTAGACTAAACACATTATCGAGTAATACTATGAAATAATACATAATGCAGAGTAACACAACCAAGAATTCACTAAACCAATTACTTAATGTGAGTTATTCAATAATGCCAGAAAACAAAAGTATGGAAAATGGAACATATCACGACTATAATAGATTAAATAATTTAACCGGTAAAGAATGGATAAAATTTCAGAAAAGTTGGTTTATAGTAAATCCCAAACCAAGACAGAAAAATCTATTATTTCATCCAGCTAAATTTCCAGAAGAATTAGTAGAAAATTTCATTAGATTTTTTACAAAAGAGGGTCAAACTGTCATAGACCCAATGGTTGGAACTGGAAGTACAATAATTTCAGCAATGAACACAGGGAGAAATGCAATAGGTGTCGAATTATTAGAAAAATATTCAAATATAGCAGCAGAAAGAATACAAAAAACAATTCATGATAGAAAGTCAGAAAATCATAGTCGAAAAGGAACTGTAAAATTGTATAACGGAGACGCAAGATTGTTAAAGGGATTAGATATCAAGGACATAGATTATTGTATAACATCTCCTCCGTATTGGAACATATTACATGAAAAAGGATTTGAAACGCAAAAGAAGCGAAAAGAGAATAATTATGACGTATATTATTCAAAAGATACTAAAGATGTTGGAAATATAGAAGATTACACATTATTTCTCAATGAATTAAAGGACATTTATCAAAAGATTCATGACATATTAAAAAAAGGAGGATATTTAACAATAATTGTTAAGAATATCAAAAAAGGTGGGAAAATATATCCACTAGCATGGGATCTAGCAAAAAAATTAGATTTCTTTACATTAAAGGATGAAAAAATATGGTGTCAAGATAATGTGAAATTAGCACCATATGGATACGGATACTCTTGGGTAAGTAATACGGTACACAATTATTGTTTAATTTTTAAGAAGGAATAATATAAATAAGAAATAGATATTTTGCCCCAGTAGCTCAGACCGGCCAGAGCGACTAAATAATGTCGAACCTCGTAAGTAGTAGGTCCTGGGTTCAAATCCCAGCTGGGGCTTGCTTTTATATAGAAAACAAACTAGGTATAGCAAAGATGGAAATTTTTAATTTTGCAATAATTGCATTTTTCATGGGAATTAAACATGCTTTTGATGCAGATCATGTTCTATTAGTCACAAATATTTTATCAAAATCAAAGAAACTGAAGGAATCTCTTAATATTAGTTTAAGTTGGGGAATAGGGCATATGATAACAGCAGGAATCATAACAACCTTAATTTTTTATAACGTCAATTCAAATCCGGTTAGAATTTTATTAGAAAACATTGAAGTAATTATACCAGTAACACTGATATCAATAGGAATAATCAGTTTAACAGTTGGAATTCCTGTACAACACAAACATGAACACGAACATAAAGATGGAAGCAAACATGAACATATTCATACACATAGAATAGGAGGAATATTAAACAGAAACATATCATCCCATCATACGTCATTTGGAGTAGGAATAATACACGGACTAGCAAGTAACGATGAATTGTTTATTGTATTGGTATTAGGATTAGGATTAGGTTCGATTGGTACATTAATTGGAGGAATAATATTATTTTCCCTAGGAGTAATTTGTGGAATGATATCGTTTAGTATGATGCTATTTAGATCAATGAATTACTTTACAAGAAATATTAAATTAACAATACATTATGGATTAGGAATAATAAGCATTATATATGGTTTATATTTATTTGAGTTTGAGATTTTAACAATGTTAGTAAATTATTTATTCTAAGAATATAGCAGGTCTCAACGGTCTAGAATAGTTTGATCGGTTTTTTGGATCGTGGATTTTTGAGTCATCTTCGGAGAATAATATAACGTCTACACCGTCATTAATCTTGTAAAAAGATTGTAATTCTTTTAAGATTTCGGTTTCAGAAAGCATACCAACACGAAGAAGTCTGGATTTATTATCATCGTCAATGGAAGAAAGTTCTTTAAATAAATTCTGACAGAACTTTGGAATATAATTTTTAAAAGAAGCGTATTCAGGATTGTTTAGGCTACTTTCAATCATTTCTTTAAGATTTGGTTCATCTTGTTCAAGGGTGGACAGAAATATATTCCACTTCCAAGTAGCAGAAACATAAATATAGATCTTCTTGGTTTGAATTTTAGTAACTTTAAGTATATTATTAACGTCGTCGATTGTATTTTTGATTAATTCTTCAGATAATTCAGCAATTTCGTCTATATGATTTTCATTAAACACAGGCCAGTCTTGCTGAGTAATAGAATCTCCATGGCCAAATAATTCCCATATTTCTTCGCAAAAATGTGGTGCAAAAGGAGCTAAAAGTTTAATACGTATTTCCGTAAAATATTTCAAAAATGAATTTTTATCTTCAACATCAAGACTTGTTCTCCTATTATACCATTGAAGGTCTATATCTAGCAAATAAATAATAGAATGCAGAGCCTCACGAACACGTAAAATGTCCATAGAGTTAGTAGTTGTTTTTATTGTTCTTTGTAATCTACTAATCATCCATTTTTCAATTGAACTTGCGTTATTCACTTGATAATCAGATGCATGTTGAATCTCTTGTGCAAGATTATATATTCTATTCAATCTTTCATTGAATGATTTTACTAATTCAAGACTAAAGTCGGCATCTTGTAAAAGTTCTGCGGCAGACATTATACCAAGGCGTATAGGGTCAGCGCCATATGATTTAACCGCATGTCGAAGAGGAATTATGTTACCAAATGATTTAGACATTTTTTTTCCGTCCATTAATACTGACCCGTTAACTACAATTTGTTTTGGATGTAAATTACTAGGAAATATTGCAGAATGATTAAAAACAAAAAAGGTCAAATGATTAGGAACGAGATCACGGCCAGAATGTCTACTATCAAGTGGATAAAAATATAAAAATTCATTTCTGAATTCTTCAAGTATTGATTTGCTAATTGTAGTTTGTATTGAAACTGATTCAAGGGTACCAACTCCGAGAAATATATAATCAAAGAATTCTTCTGAGAGATTTTTAGGATCAATCTCATGTTTTTTAATTAATCGAGAAATAGTATAATATGCCATATATATTACAGAATCAGAGAGACTTTCAATAATCCAGTTATTATCCCACGGCAATAAAGTTCCCATACCTGAGCCACGAGCACATGCCTTTTCACGAAGCCAATCAACGGTGTTATGAAATTCAATTTTAATTTCTTGAGGGATGAGAGACATTGAATTAATTAAAGAATGTACGTCTTTTTTCCATTCAACGTTTCCATAATCAATGAACCATTGATTCTCAAACATCTTTATAATACATTCAGCGCCACAGCGACACATTACAGGACTATTCATAATTTCATATAATTTGCTTGCAAGATTTAATTTGATAAGATCATTTTTTACGTTTTCCTTGGCTTGCTTAACAGGTAGACCGGCATAATCACCAGCAATATCAAGCATTTTACCAGTATTAAATTCAAGAGTATATAGCTCTTTTGTAGCTTCTTCCAATCTAGGATCATCTTGATTCATTATATCAAGATTAGAAACTAATTGCTTGGCAGGAGTATTTGAATACTTTTCAATTTCTATAACATCAATTGGAGAAAGATTACTTGTATCAATATCAGGATATTTTTTTATAAGAGTTTTATCTTGTTTGAAGTCAACTATTGCTTGATAATCATAAGGTGCATGAGATGGTACAGACATTACAAGACCAGTACCATTTTTTGGGTCTACAAAAGAAGCAGGAAATAATTGTATTTTCATTTGTGTAAATGGATTTTCAACCCATTTACCAATTAATGATATACCAGATATTACTTCATAAGATGGATCAGAGAGCAAGTGTTCAAACTTGAACAACGAATCTTTACTAACAATCCATTTTTCGTCATTAATAGAAATTTTTACATATGAAATATCAGGATTTATCCAAATATTAGTAACACCAAATATAGTTTCTGGTCGAAGAGTTGCAGTAACTAATTTGGAGTCACTAAAATTAAATTTTATAACAGTATATTCACCAATATCAGGTTCAACATCTCCAATTGTATCATGTTGGCCTACTGGATTTCCATCTTTAGGACACCAACCAACAGGATGACTTCCTCGAGTAATAAAACCGTCTGAATTAAGTTTCTTAAATTGCCATTCAATAAATTTACTGTATGCTTCATCAATTGTAGTAAATTCTCTCCTCCAATCAATAGAATAACCCATTTCAATCATTCCTTGTTTAATTTCATTATGAAAATAATCGGCAATTTTCTTTGGTTCATTTAGTTCTTTGATTGTGGAAAGGGGGATTTTATATACATCATGAAAAGCATTAATCAACTCAGGATCGTTTTCTACAAGTCTTTTAGTCATAGCAAGAATTGGAGTTCCAGTATAATGAAAAGCCATAGGAAATAATACATTGAAACCTAACATCCGCTTATAACGTGCGTAAACATCAGTAAGTGTATAGGTTCTCCCATGTCCAATATGTTGTGGTGAGTTTGGATATGGATATGCTACAGTAAGAAAAAATTTTGGTTTATTAAGATCAACATCAGTATCATGAAAAGAAGAATCAAGCCATCTTTTTCGCCATTTTTGTTCAATCTCTAACCAATTTAGTGTCAATAGATCACCTTATTTTTTGGAAATAGTAGATTTAATAGTTTTAATTATGGTTTGAGTATCAGGAATTTTTGAACAACCTCCTTGTGCAAATCTTTCATTACCTCCTCCAGATCCGCCGAAAGATTTTGCAATTTGTCTTACTAAATCAACTGCTTTATATTTTTTATTAATTTTGTCGCCGCAAAATATAAGAAACCGAGAGTTATTTTGTTGGTTGATAATTCCAATATAAATAAAATTATCCGTTTTAGTAATACAATGTTCTCCAACAATTACATGAAAATCTTCGTCGACTTCATTCCAATCAATTACTGATAATAAAACATCATCTATCTGAAGACTTGAAGTAACAAGTTTATCATGAATTATATCAGATAAACGGTTTTTAATCAGAGATTTTGAATTTCTTTTGCGTATGTCAATATCTTTAATCAAATCATCAAGTGTTTTAGAAATTTTTTCAACAGGAATATTAAGATTATTAGAAATTGAAGACAAGATTGCATTTTGTTTTTGTATGTATTCGATAGCTGTTTCGCCCGCAACATATTCCAATCTTTCAACCCCATCTTGAACCCTTTCATTTTTAATAATTTTAATAAGGCCCAATTCTCCTGTATGTGAGACATGTGTACCAGCACAAGCTTCAACATCCCAAGTTTCTATATCCTGAACTCGTACAGTTTTACCAGGTGCAATACCACCCTGATAGATTGAAAATCCATATTTCTTTTCTGCGTCTCCACGATCCAATACCAATTTATGTACAGGAAGGTTTTGGCGAATAGCATCATTTGCGAGTTTTTCGATATTTTCAATCTGGCTTAAAGTTAGATGTTCAAAATGAGTAATATCCAAACGTGCTTTATCCACATCTTTGAATGCAGAAGATTGCCAGATCCATGAACCAAGTGCTCGTTTGGCAGCTCCAAGCATAACATGAGTAGCAGTATGATGTTGTGTGAGAATTCTTCTTCTCTGTTCATCAATTTTTCCATGAAGAATTGTTCCTTCCCGAATATCTGACTTTTGAATTTTGTGAAGAATAACGTGACCATATTTTTCAACGTCTAATACATTAAAATTATCCAAAACACCATGATCAGGTTCTTGTCCACCTGCACGCGCATAAAAAGCAGTTTGATCCAATACAATAAGAGAATTATTAGATTCGTGAAATACTTTAAGAACACGACCATCAAATTCACTTTGTTTTTGATTTTCATAAAATAATGTACGGGTTGGTTGAATATCTTCTATGTCGAAAGTACGTTTTGGTTTTTCAGCTTTGTTAAGTATATGTCGTTCAGTAACTTTTGCATAAAAATTTGCAGGTATATCAACAGACAACCCTTGATCTTTAATAAATTCAGGAGTTATACCATCTGAATCATATAGTTTAATCAGAGTATCTTCATTAAGAGTTCTATTTTCTTTTTTAATAGTAGAAACAAGTTTCTTAATTCTTTCTTGAGTATTCGAATATCGTTGTTCTTCAACCTCAAGAACTTTAAGAATTTCATCTCTATGTTCACGTAATTCAGGGTAAATTTGGGATAAATAATTAATATGCCAATCTGCAATTTCCCCAAGGGTAATATTCCATTTTTGAGAATTGATTTTAGATAAAGAACGACGAAGTAAAACACGTAAATTATAACCGCCACCCACATTACTAGGCAAAGCTCCATCACTAATAGCAAAAACAAGAGTTTTTACATGATCAATAATAGCAAACATGGATTCAAAAGGAGTAACTTTATTGATTAAAACGTCTTTTTCTAGACCAAGTTTTTTTGCTATATGTGCACGAGATAATTCTATATCTGAAACTTCGTCAAGATTTAACATACCAGAAAATTCTGAATAAGCTCGGAGGAAATCTTTGTCAAAAACTATACTGCATGTATCAATCATACGATCAATAACATCACCAAACACTGATTCATATGCAGTAGGAGTCCCTTGAGTAAGCCAACTAAACCGCTCCAAACCAGCACCCATATCAATAATTTTTTCATTCATAGTTTTATAATTACTTGGATCACCCTCAAATTGAGTAAAAACTGCATTTCCTAATTCCAAACCTCTTACATAGTATTCTAATGAATATCCAAAAGCACCATAACCAACCCAAACATCTTCTTTAAAAACAATTTCTTTTTTTGGTATGCCAAAAACTTGTGTCAATAAACCATAATCTAAATCAATGCATTTGTCTTTCCAATAACCAGTGTCATTCGCAACACAGTGTTGTCCAATCATTACAAAAGAAGTAAAATGTTTACCACTAACGCCAACATTTTCTATATCATTAAATCGTAAACACATTTGTGGTACAATTAATTGATTTTCTGGAAACTCAAAAGCAATTTTACCGCCTTCAATTCTTTGAAAATCTACAATTGACGCAATTGTAAAATATAAATCAGGCCTCCAACGAGCAACAACAGGATATCTATTTACACTTTTATGTCCATTATTAACAAAGTATTTTTCAATTGCTTTCCAACTTTCTGCATAATCAAGTTTTTTTGATGTAGGAGAATTATCAATAAATCCATATTGCTCACATGGTTGTTCAGGACAAGTTAAACGTGAATCATCAGCAGTCCAGAAATAATTACTACAATTTGGACATTGTTTTCTAATAAAACCCTCATTTTCGAATAAATTCACCTTATAATAATTCAAATAATCGGCAGAGAACTTCTTACGTAGAATATCCTTGTCCATAACAAATAAAGGTAGTAATTTTCACATATTAATAGCTCCCTAAAGAGAACCCTAAAGAGAACCATAAAGAAATCAAACGAAAAGAATCAAATAATTTTCAATTATATTTTAAACCTTATATACATGAAAAAAAAATTGTAACGATATACAAATGGAATACATATATGCGGCTTTGCTTTTGCACAAGCTTGAACAAAAAATCGACGAAGATGCTGTTAAAAAGGTAATTACATCAACAGGTGCTAAACCTGATGATGTAAAAATCAAGGCTCTAGTATCTGCATTAAGTGAAGTAGATATAGAAGATGCGTTGAAAAATGCAGCTACAACAGTAACTGCAACAGCTCCTGCAGCAGCACCAACAGAAGTACCAGCTGAAGCAAAAACAGAAGAAAAGAAAGAAGAAAAGGATGAAAAGAAAGACGAAGAAGCTATGGAAGGATTAGCTAGTTTATTCGGCTAAAATTATTTTAATTAAAAAATAATTAATCCAAGTTAATTAAATTATTTAATGTCTGTGCTTCAAGTTGTTTCTTAGCAATTAGCATAGATGCGTTATCTTCAGTAAGATAATTAGACTCTACTGACAAGTTTTTGGATTTATTATATGCGTCTGCAAGAATTAAAGGAACAGTTTCTTTAGTAAAGTATTCTTCACTGACCGCTAAATCAAGTGCATTACGATACGAAATAATTAAACTATCTCTATAATCATCAAGATTAATAGACAGGTCGTCAGAATTATAAACCAAGTTTTCCATAAAGGCAACGTCAAGTTTTACACCGGCTTTAATTGGTTTAATATCAAGTTTAGACAAAAGTGCAGCCAATGAAGATTTTATAACATCTCCTTTCTTAGCAACAATTGTATCTTCACTAACAAAAATACTACCAGCATCAATACGAGTAGGAATATTAAATTCTTTAAAAGCACTTAGATCAGGACCAGGTTGCATTCCAGTATTGCCCGACGGAACTACTATTTCACCAGACGCAATATCACCATCACGTGCAGGAAGATCAACTTTACCTTTTTCTAATAACAGATAAAGTTGGAAAGGATTCATATTAGTAAATATAAATGCTTGTTGGGCAGATATAGATTCTAGGATTTCAGTAGAGATTTTTAAAGAAGAATTTTTTACAGCAATCTTGGATAAAGTGTTCTTTATTACTCGAATTTTCAGTTCATCTTTAAAATTTTTTCGTAACTTCATCAATTGAGTAGCACGAACTTTGTGTAAATTACACAAAGCAAGAGTTTTATTTGATTTTATTGATTCTTCAACTTCACTTATAGTATCAATTTTCCACTGAGGATATTTATGAGTTTGAGACATCAACTCGCCTCCTGTGCAGAGATACTAACAGGTGGAGACATAGAAAGTTTTATGACAAAACCTTTTAGATTATTTTCGTTATTAGGGAGTTTAGAAGTAACGGTATTTATAACAGATAATGCATTTTCAGCAATTTTTTCGTCGTCCATGTCTTCATCACCCAATTTTGTAGCTAAAGATAATGTACGGCCACGTATTCGAACAGCAGTTTTGTATTTTGAAATCAGATTTTCAATTGGAGAAGTTTGAGTAATTGGTAAAGGCATTCTTCCTTTTGGTCCTAAAAACTTACCCAAAACTTTACCTATTTTTGACATAGCTGAAGTTTCTGCTAAAAAGAAATCATAAGAATTAACAATTTTTCGAGCTGAACGTTTATCACCAGATATTTCGTCAATTTTATCTATTTCAAGAACCTGATCTGCGTCAGACTTTCCAGCCCTTAGACTAAGGTCTCCAGAGGCAATAACACAAACTTTCGAAGTGTTTTGAGGAGGATTTGGCAAAAAGATTGTTTCATTCACATTGAGTTGGTTCTTCTTTACGTCTATATCTTTTAGATTAATAACTAATTCAAAGGATTGTTTAAACTTACGTTTAGTAGAGACAGAACGTGCCTTCTTAACTGTATCAATTATAGGTTGTGATTTTACCAAAGTTTAACACCGTAATATATAGTTGTCAGACAAACACCATTTTATAAATTTTAACAATTTCAATAAATTATATAGATTTATCCCATTGGCCATCGTTGACTTCTTTAAGAATCTCATCAGGATTCTTATTTTCAATAGTAAGACCCATACTTACACAGGAACCCAATAATTCTTTAATAGCGCTCTTTATAGAAGTTGCATAAGATTGTTCAATTTTAATATTAGCAATTTTTACCAATTGATCCATAGTAATATTTCCAACTTTTTCCGAATTCGGAACTCCAGATCCTTTTTCAATTCCTGCTTCTTTAGCTAAAAGTGCAGAAGAAGTGGGTATACCAACTTCAATAGTAAATGTCTTGCTTTCAACTTGTACAATAATTTTAACAGGAACACGCATTCCGGGATATTCTTTTGTTTTTTCATTAATGTCATTAACAATTGCCATAACATTTAGTCCCATAGGAGCTAAAGCAGGTCCAAGCGGAGGACCAGCATTAGCCTTTCCTCCTGTAACAAGAGCTGGGATTATTTTTTCATCAGACATATAAATCACTGTTTTGATTTTTCAACAATACGTATACCATCAATATCAACAGTAACGGGTAATTGATAAGTTGCATCAAGTAGTAATATTGTAACTTCAGATCTAGTAGTTTCAACGTTAGTAATTTTTGCTCTCATATTTTTAAATGGTCCACTAGTAATTTCAACGGTATCACCAACAGTAATCTCAGAAACAATTGATTTAGTGACAAGAAACTTTTGGATATCGTCATAATTAACGATTCCAGGTATCAAATTTTTAACATGTTTAAATCCAGAAATTGCATCAGATACAACTTGAGCGTTTGGTGCTTCAAAAAATACATAACCCTTTAGTGAATCAATAACCAATATAGAATGAATATCATTAGCTTGTTTATTAAGTGAAGAATCGTCACTGTGTTTTCTATGTTCTAATCTATTACCAACAAATTTGGCTACATTCCTTTCTTGGCCTCCAGTTGTCTTCACTGCAAAAAATCTACTAGTCATAGTACTCATAATTTAGGCCCCTTGTCCTCCTTGTAATCTGAATATAGTACCAATGAGTTGAATTACATATCCTAAAGTACCAACTATACTCATCCCTACTAACGTGAGTTTAATATACATCAAAAACTCCTTTCGATCAGACCTTTTCGCCAGTTTAAGCGTATGAAACATCGCATTTATAAAAGCAATAATACCTGCCAATTGATTCTTGGTGAAATGATAGATTATATTTGATAAACTTTTTGATATAATTAAAAAAGGTGTATTATTGTGATAAATTCCACATTCATAGTATCAGAAAAGGACCAAGCAAGTATGAATATGCTAGATATATTGATGAATAAATACGATTGGAAATTAATTGAAAAAACAAGAACATATAAAAAATTAGGAGAAAATGAGCTAAAAATAATAATATTAAATGAAGAAATGATTTATTGTGAAAATATAGAAAAAATTGAAGAATCAGACAGGTATATTTTTTTATCAAGACATGTAAGCGAAAAGAAAATGCCAGCATTAACTGCACATTTCTTAGGAAATCCGTCAAATGATTCTCCTTATGGAGGAAAAGCTATGAATCTTGCATATACGTGTCCAAATTTATTAAAAAATTATATGATAAATTTATACGAACAAAAAAATAAAGTAGAAGATTACGAGATTACATTAGAAGCAACACATCACGGACCAACAAATATATCAAAACCATGTCTATTTGTAGAGATTGGATCGCAAAGTAAACAATGGCAGGATAGCATTGCAGGAGAAATTGTAATCAATTCTATTATTAAATCAATTGAGAATGAAAAAGAAACCAACATGATCGGTTATGGTTTTGGAGGACCTCATTATTCAAAAAAATTTACAAAATTAATTATAGAAAATGAATATTCAATATCAGGATATATATCAAGACATTATATAAAATATTTTAATCAAGAATTATTATCACAAATATTAAATATATCTGATCAAAAAATAAGATACGCATTTATTGATAAAAAAGGTTTAGGAAAAGATAAACAACGAATAATTAATTTAGTAAAAGATGAATTAGAGATAATATATTTATAAAAAATTATTTTTTATCATCAGAGTTATCATTTTCAAATATTTTATGAATTAAATTTTCTAGAGGTGAAAGTATAGGATTAATAAAGCGTGCAACTTTAACATCTCGTAAAATTGGTGCAAGTGACATAGGACCAACCTGTTCTTTTGTGCCAGTTGTAATTTCTTTTAATTGTTTGAGTAATGGATATCGAGAGATAGTTACTTTATCAGTTTCGTTTTCCCAAAGAAATATACCAATTAGAACAACATTCAATAAAATAAATGGAAGACCAAGAGGCAAAGCAACTTCTTTTGCAATTACTTCACCATGTTGCATTCCTTTTATAGGATCAATAAGAGCTGTCATAAATACATTTATTGCTTGAACGGAATCAGCTTGACCAAGTCGTATACCTGCAGCGTCAAAAATAGGAGGCAAGATAATGAAGAAGATTGGAAAAACAATTAGAGGAAGTAACATCAGAGTCCAAAATATTAATTCAAATAAGGATCTTAGCCATTTTTCGAATTCAAAGCTATTCTCTTCAGACATATTATAACACCCCTCCAGAATTAGAAAATTTAAATCTTGAATTTTAACCTTTCTATTATATATATAATCATTCGTTAGTTTTATCAGGCCACATCATATTTCGTAGTTTTTTACCAGTAAATTCTATTTGATGAGACGAAATTTTATCAAGATACTTGTCAAAGGATTGTTTTCCTTCTTTATCATAAATAGTTCTCCATTCATTTGCAAATTGCCCAGATTGAATTTCGTCAAGTATTTTCTCCATTTCAGCACTAGAAGTTTCATCAATCACTCGATTACCTCTTGTCAGACCACCATACCGTGCAGTCTCGCTAACGCGTTTATACATACCGGTAAGTCCATACTGTTGAACTAGATCTACAATTAATTTCAATTCATGTAAACATTCAAAATAAGCAACTTCAGGTTGATATCCGCGTTTTACTAGAGTGTCAAAAGAATTTTGAATTAATGAGGTCACACCTCCACACAGATCAGCTTGTTCTCCAAATAAATCAGTTTCAACTTCTTCTTTAAACGTAGTTTGAAGAAGACCTGCACGTGCACAACCAAGGCCTTTTGCTATAGATAATGCTCGATTTAATGCGTTATTTGTAGAATCTTGTTTAACTGCAACTAAAGCAGGAGTTCCAAAACCCTCAAGATATAATTCTCGAACACGATGTCCTGGAGCCTTAGGTGCAATCATAATAACATCAACATAATCAGGAGGTTTAATCCATTCATAATTTATAACAAGACCATGAGAAAATCCTAATGCATTACCTTCTTCAAGATAAGGTTTAATGTGTTCTTCATATAACTTGGGTTGTTCCATATCAGGAATTAATATATGTACAATATCAGATTGTTCGGCAGCTTTAGATATTTCCATAACAGTATGTCCATCGTCCAGAGCTTTATTCCAACTAGAACCATTTTTTCGAGCTCCAACTATAACATTCAATCCAGAATCTTTAAGATTAGAAGCTTGAGCAGCTCCTTGAATTCCATATCCAATAACGGAAATTGTTTGATCTTTAATATGGTCAAGAGTAAGATCTTTATCGTGCCAAATTTGAGTCATGATAATCAAAAATCACCCTATTATTATTAAATATATGTATCAGAATCACTTAAGAAACCTGAGATATTAGTCATAGATATTGAACAGTGATAAAACAAGACCTATTATAGAACATGTACACGAATTAAGAAAAAGAGTGATCCGTGTAATGGGCGCAATAGTAGTCTTTAGTTTTTCTATTTTTCTATTTTCAATAAAAGAAGTGAATATAGATAATAGAAACATCACAATACCATATCCAGATATTTATAACAATATAGCATCAAAGTTGATTACAAAACTACAAGAAATAGTTCTTCCAGAGTATGTAGAAGTAATATTAACAACACCAGGTCAAGCACTATCGGCACAGATCTATATTTCACTACTTTTTGGGACTATCGTTTCAATGCCATTAATATTATGGGAAATAATAGGATTTATAAAACCAGGTCTATATGAAACAGAAAGAAAACTATTAAGAAATTTACTAGTACCTGCACTCGTGTTATTCAGTATTGGAGCACTTTTTTCACTCTTTGTAATGGTTCCATTAACATTAGACTTTCTGTATAAATATGGAATATCCTTACAGGCAGAAACTTTCATAACAATAAATGACTTTGTGTCATTTATCACGTTCTTTTTACTGGCCTTTGGTATTGCATTTCAGCTTCCAATAATTATGTGGTTAATTACAAAATTAGGTGTTGTCAAACATTCATTCTGGAAGGAAAATTGGAGATATACGTTATTAATCTTAGTGGTATTAGGAGCAATGATTACGCCAGATGCGAGTGGCATAACAATGTGGTTAATAACAATACCAATGATGAGTTTGTATATATTGGGATATATTATAACACGAAATATAAAACTCAAAGATACAACGAATAAATAAAGGGACGAACTCACGTACTCAAGATCCTCGTCATCAAATCAGAGGGTTAAATCATCATTGCCCATCCCAATAATATAATCCAGTATATCTATATTAATAGATAAGAATCTTAAGGGAAATTTAAGAATCTAGTTTTCGTTTTATAGCCTCGCGAAGTTGATCTTCAGTTTTAGTAGTTGAATCAATGCCTAACGCTGAAGCGGATTTCTGTAACTCATATTTAGAGAGACTTTTAGTAGGTGCAGTTGTTTCAAAGTCAGATGCAGATTTTAATTCCTTTTCAAAATCCAATTTTCCTTTTTGGAATTCGCCCATAGCTTTTCCTAGAGTCCTTGCTAATTCAGGAAGTTTATCAGTACCAACAAGAAAAATACCTGCAATAAGTACTATCCATATCCATTCCATACCGCCAATAATGAGGTAAAAATGATCAAAAATCATGCAATACATTATACAATAATTATTACAAAAGAAAAACTTTTTTAATTTAGATAAATTAGAACAAATTAGTTGATAAATACAATACCAGATATAACATATTTCATCATGATTCTAGCAATAGCAGTATCAATAGGATCAGTATTAACAAGAAAACGGTTTTCCAATGTTGAAGAAATAAAAAAGACACAAAAAATCGTATCTGAATATAATAAAGAATTACGATCTTCAATTATGAAAAAAGACAAAATTACAGAAGCCAAATTAAAGAAAAAAGAACCACAAATGAAACAAATGCAAGGAAAATTAGCAAAAGATAGTTTAAAACCAACATTTGTTTTTATTGTGCCTCTGTTACTGGTTTGGACTTTTATTTTACCACAAATAATTGGCCCAGATTGGTTTAATGTAATTGCTGCATCATCTCCAATATCAATGAATATTCTTTTATTTTCTACAGCGGAAGCCACATTGGATTCAGGAGTAACAATTCCAAATGGTGTAAATACATTTTTTTGGTATCTAATTTGTTCAATATCATCACAAGGAATGATAATGAAATTAATGAAAATGACCTAATTTCTTAAAAACGAATCAGAGTAATACATTACCGCCATCAACAACAATAGTTTGTCCATTAACAAAACTAAAATTATCAGAAGATAACATTAAACAGGTTTTTGCAACTTCAATAGTTTCACCCCATCTTTGCAATGACGATTCGTTACGCAGTTTTTCTTGAGTATCCTGATCAAAATGATCAAAGGTTGCAGAACTCTTTATATTACCAAGAGCCAAACAATTAACACGAATATTATATTTGCCATATTCTTTAGCAAGATGTTTTGTTAGACCTAAAATTCCAGCTTTTGCAATCGTATAAGGTGCACCAAGATCATGTCCTGAAAGTGCAGGAGTAGAAGATATGTTAACAATACTACCGTATTTATTTCTCTTCATTAATGGAATGATCTTTTTACAACATCGTATACTTCCCATAAGATCTACGTTAATTACATTTTGATAATCCTCAATACTAAGCAAATCAAATGAAGAATCCCAATACTTTGCTGTAAGTGGAAAACCGGCGTTATTAATTAGAATATCAATTTTACCGTACTTATTAACGACAGTATCTACAAGATTATCTACATCATCGTCACTACCAACGTCAGTTTTTATTGCAAGTGCTTCATTCCCATAAGGATGTAATTCTTTTACTATATTTTGAGCCACATCTAATGATCGAGAAGTGACAATTACATGAGCCCCATTTTTAGAAAAAAGATGAGCAATAGAGCGGCCAATTCCTTTAGTTGAACCAGTAACAATAGCGACTTTATTGGATAATTCATCCATAATGAGATAATAAATAGAAAATTAGAATTTGAACTTTTCGATGAGTGATTCAACGAAGATTTATATCATGATTGGATCATCAAGATTAATGAATCAGATTTATCCAGAACCAACAGTAGGAGCTTTAATAATTAACAATATGGACGAGATTCTATTAGTAAAATCACATAAATGGAGAAATAAAAAATATTCAGTTCCAGGCGGACATGTTGAACTTGGCGAATCATTCGAGAAGGCAGTAATAAGAGAAGTTAAAGAAGAAACAGGATTAGATGTTGTGCCTAAAAGATTATTCATGATACAAGAATGTGTTTATCCAAAAGAATTTATTAAAAAGAAACATTTTATTTTCTTTGATTATATTTGCAAAACTAACGATGGATCTGTAAGCTTAGATAACAAGGAATTACAAGAATATGTTTGGATAAAAATACAGGACATAAATGAAGAGAGTCTAGAATCATATACAAGAAATATGATATTGAAATTTAAAGAGGATAGAGATTTAAACAGTGAAAAGGTTTATCTAATAAAGAAATAACTAAGATAAATTAATATTATTACCAAGTCCTTGTTTTAAAGCTTCATTATAAATCAAATTAGCAGTAGATATATCTTCAAGAGATAAACCCATTGATTTAAACAGAGTAATGTCGTCTTCATTGGTCCGAGCAACTTTAGTTCCAAGAATAATATCAGCAAGATCTGCAAATACATTAGCATCTGAAATTCCTCCTGCTTCTCGAATTGCAGTTTGTGATTCATCAACAATGATTTTACTACGATTAAGAGTAATAGAATCTACCTCAGTACTCTCTTTAGTATGTGCACCTATACAATTAATATGAGTACCCGGGTTTACAAGATTACCATCAAATAATGGAGAAGTAGAACTTGTTGCAGTAACAAGAATATCGTTTTGAAGTACTTTTTCAACATCATATGTTACAATTATTGGTATGTTTAATTCTTTTTCAAGAGATTTAAGATATTCAGATTTTTTATCTGCAGAAGGACTAGTAAGTACAATTTTATTAATATCTCTGACAGAACATATCGCCAGTAATTGAAAGCGAGATTGATAACCTGAACCAAATATACCAATAGAATTAGAGTCTTTTTTTGAGAGGTATTTAGTAGCAACTCCAGTAACAGCTCCAGTTCTCATACCTGTAATAAGAGATCCATCCATTATACAGAGTAATTCCCCAGTATCAACATCAGTTAAAGAAATAACTCCCTGAGTTGTTGGTTTATTCAATGAAGTATTTTCTGGAAAAACTGTAACAATTTTAGTACCAAGAGCTTTCATATCACTCATATGAGCAGTCATAACTCCATACCAACCATTTTTTTCTTCTACAATAACAACTCCTCGTTCGGTCATTTTGACTTTATTTTTAGATAATTCAATAAAGCTTTGTTCCATAGTTTCAATATTAGATTGCATAGTCAATATAGAGCTAACATCTTGATGATTAAGTATAAGAACCAAATATTACACCTAAAGAGAAACTTCTTCAAGAGCTTGAATTAATTTATCATTTTCAGGTTTTAACCCAATATTAATTCTTATACAATTTTCGAGGCCTTTAGCTCCACTCACATCACGAACAACAATACCTTTATTCAATAATTCGTTGTAAATAGTAAAACCATCTTTATTTGTAAATTGTAATAACATAAAATTAGACGAGCTAGGAATAATCTTAATATTTTTGATTGTAGAAATTCTTTCAATGAAAGATTGTTTTTCCATCAAAATTTCTTTTACATTATTATTAACCCAACTAATATCTTGTAAGGCAATCTTTGAAAGAGTAACAGATAATTCTCCAACACTATTTGGAGGTCTAACTTTGTTCAATAATGAAGTACTACTTTTAGATGATATTATATAACCAACTCTAAGACCTGCCAAACCAAATGCTTTAGAAAATGTTCTGATAACAATAAGATTGTCATAAGTATTAATTAAATCAAGAACAGTGCTTCCTGTATATTCATAATACGCTTCGTCGACAACTATAGGAATGTTAGAATTATTCAATAGATTTTCCAATGATCTTTTATCAACAACATTACCAGTTGGATTATTTGGACTACATAAGATTATCAGACTAGTCATTTCGTCAATAGTATTAGAAATTTCTTTAAAATTATCAGAGAAATCGGAATTTCGTTTTACTTCAAGAACATTACCCCCTAGAATTTGGACCATTTTTTCATAATACGAATAAGTTGGAGTAGAAAGAATAACATTACTAGAAGGTTCAACAAACAAGGAACCAGTCATAAATAATCCTTCGTCGGCTCCGTTTGTTAATATTATTTCGTCGATATCACAAGAACAGTATTCTGCAAGTAGTTTACGAACAGAGATATAAGAAGAATCAGGGTAACGGTTGATCTCGAGTGTATTAAAGTCGTCACTTAATTTTTTAAGCCAACTAATAGGTGTTTTATGAGAAACATTTGTATCAAATCTCACTATATCTTCCGGGTTTTTACCTACAGAATTAGCAATTTCATCAGTAGAAGGTTCCCAACTATACGGCACAAAATCTTTCAGGAATTTTCTTATTTTCATAATTATTCTTAATTATCATTTCTTTACAGTATATTAATTCATTGTGAATTATTTTTATCTGCAATTAGTTTAAGATGATCTAGATTTAATAAAGAAGAGAATGCAGAATGAGATACCAATTGATCTTTATCAGAAGTAGCTTTAATGAGAGCATCACGTGCAAATTCATCTCCAATTGAACCTAAAGCAACGGCTGATTCATGTCTCACTACATTATCATTATCATTGAGCATAGCGTCAATTAGATGATTGACACATTGAGGAAAACCTAATTGTCCTAGTGTAAATGCAGCCTCGTGTCGTACAAGAGGAGTTTCATCGTGTTTGAGAATCTCAGACAAGATAGGAACTACAGTACTATCTCCAATATCTGCAAGTATACACACAGCACGAGTGCGTACAGAAATACTTTCATCCTGTTGAAGTAGATTAATAAAATAATTAAGGTCTATTTTTTCAAAAGCTATATCACAAGCCATGAGAATATCCAAATCTCCATCATTACGAGTAACTAATTGGTTCTTTTTTTGCGGTATCATAAATATAACAAACTGAATATCACAAAGAATTTAAATAATTTATAAAATTGTAAAGAAAAACAATTAGTTTTTAGAATAAATCATTATGTATTCATGTGAATAGGATTCATTATGACTAGTACTTGCTGAAACAAATCTTCCAGTTTTAGGATCTCTAGTAGTTGGTAAGCACTTGAATGGAATTTTTCTTTTAATAATCCTATGTTTGGTAAAGCCAATGGTAGCAAGAATTTCATCAAAAACCTGAGTATTAGAGATTTCAACACCACGAAGTGCAGTATTTCCTATAACGACAGCCATTCGACCATTATTTTTCAATAAATCGTAAGATTTATGAAAGAAATTTTGCATATCAATAAAATAAGAATATACAGTTTTTGACAGAGCCTTGGAATTGTCATGTAAAGACTCGGCAATAATACTTCCTGTATAACTACATAGTTTTTGATTATTTGATTTTCGTTGAGAAGAACCAATAAAATTTTGTTTTGAAGGTATATCCTTAAAGAAATCTTTTAAAAATATCAAACTAAGAGAATGTATATCTCGGTATTCATAACTTACAACATAAGGTGGAGAAGTAACTATCATAGAACATTGATTATTAGCAGATAAATCTTGCAAATCTCCAAGATGAACATTTCTATAATAATCAAGATTTCGGAGAATTTTTGGAGAAATAGTGGTAATAAATTGTTTATTACGCAATTCCATTTTTTTTATATGCGCAAAATAACGAGAAACGGGATCATTTACTCTATTAAGAAACTTTGTTTTATCTTTATGAGGTTTTACAGAACCATTATTCCAGTAACTAGAAGTTTTTAAAATATGCGAAAATGCGCATAAGAAAAATAATTGTAATTTTTTTGGTTTAATTTGTTCAATCTTAGATAAAAGATGATTAAGAATATCAAAAGTATCTTGATCAAACCATTTTAATAATTCTTTTGGAATATCAGAATTGGAAATAATAGTGGAAGTTTTTAATTCTCTATGCAATAATGTAATAGTATTAGATAACTTAGCAGGATCAAGAGGAGTAGTCTTAGTCATGGTAATCATATGTGCAACAGGATTAATATCAGCCCCCAAACTTATTCTATTATGAAGAATAGATTCTAAAATCGTTGAACCAGAACCATAAAATGGATCGCAAATAATGTCACCTTCTTGAGAATTCTCTAAAATCAATCGACGTGCCAACTGTGGAATGAATTTAGCGGGATATCGATGATAACAATGAGTAAGATAATTAGTATCTTTTTGTGTAAGATTATCAAAAGACCAAGAATTTTCAGTTGCAATCTTAGAGACAGGTTCAACTAATCGAGATCTAATAATAGACATATAATTATCTTGAAGGAATTGTTTTATTCACATTAAGTGAACTTTTTTTCTCATTAATGTGAAAATTTTCAGTTGAGATAATCATAGCTAACCTGAAATACACCAAAAACAGATATTTTTTAATTGAATAAGGAAGAAATTACAAAACAATTAAAAGATTTATTTAAACTGAATTCGTATGAAGCAAAAACATATCAAAGTGTTTTAGAAGGGGCAAAAACACCAAAAATCATTTCCAATCTATCAAGAGTTCCATTGCCTAGAATTTATGATATATTAAAGAGTCTAGAAGAGAAAGGATTTGTAAAAAAGAAAGGAACTGAATACATTGCAGTTGATCCAGAAATAGCATTAGAAGGAACAATTATACAAAATAAATACGAATTAGAAGATAGAATAGAAGCTCAAAGAGAATCAAAAAATCAGATAGTTCCAATACTAAAAAATACAATGCAAATAAATGATGGAAATCAGTTTGAAACATTAATAGGAATACAAAATATCGGTAATAAATTCCTTGAAATCATGAAAAATTCAGACGAAATAATTATTAGTATAAGAAAAGCGTTTGAAGTTAAAGAGTTATTTTTGGGTTTTTTGAGTAATATGAGAAATAATAAGAAACTAATTATATTAACTCCAGAAGATTACAAAATATCAGACTCAGATGCAAGGATATTGAGAGAATCAAATGTCATAATAAGAAAAAAATCATTAATTTTACTTGATTTATTGGTATCAAATAAAGGAGATATAATGATAGGTGTTCCAGATTCGTCAAAACGACCAGAACACACAATAGCAATCTGGATTAAAAATAAAGAATTTTCAGAATCGTTAATGAAGTCTCTTTCTTAATAAGATCAGCAGAAAGAATGAATCATGATAATGATTGAATGTTTAATTAGTAGATTTAGTTTCTACAGTTTCCTGACCAATATCTTCATTGCGTCCATAAAAATAACTTCCGACAGCCGCAAAAAGAACTGAGAAAATTATTACAGAGACAACTAAAGATTGCATAAAAGGCCAATCAATACCAAAAGTACGTGGGAGTTGAGAAACTGCGGCAGCGGCCAATCCCCTGGGCAACATGAAGGACAAAAGCTTGATATTTTTCATCATGGATTTATCATTTTTGATTGTAAATCGAAAAGATAGATTTCGAGCAACCAATAACAAGATAGTCAAGATAACTCCAATAATAACAATATTTAATGTGGCTTGAAATATCATACCCAGATACACAAAAAAGAATGTCGTCAATAGAAATGATATTTGACCTTGGAATTTTCTCATGAGTGAACCAGCATCTACAGGGTTAGTTCGAAATGAAGGAATAAATCCAAATTCTTTACCATTACCAAGTACCAAACCAAAACATAAAGCAGCAAGTGCTCCATTACCTCCACTCATTTCAGCAAATCCATATAACATCAAACAAGTTGTAAGTGTCAATATATCATCATGAACAACATCTTGTTGAGAAGTAATTCTACCCATTCTCGTAGGAAAACTTTGTAAAATTTTTAACCAAAAAAGGCCACCCAAAATTCCAAAGACTATACCAATTGAAAATTTACCAGCTATTCCTTGTAAAAAGGAAGTTGCAGCAGTAGGGCTGTTAACATCTCCAGCTCCACTAATAATATTCAAAATAGTTACACTTAATACAACAACAAAAACATCAGTAAATGCAGATTCAATAGTAAGAAAGGTTTCTGCTTTTTTATCTATTTTAAGTTTACTAACTAGAGGAATAATTACTGCAGAACTAGTGCCACATAATGCAGAACCAAAGAATAAACAAGATAAAAGAGCTTCTCTTCCAGTACCCCATGAATTATCTAATACATATAAATTAATTAAATAACCAACACCGGAAAGAATAGCAATAGTAAAAACAACACTAACAGAAGTAATAAGAAATCCTTTTGGTGTGTCTTCGATAACTTGTCTTAACTTAAGATACATACCACCATTAAATAAAATAACTGCAATTGCAACGGCTGCAAGATATGGTGCAATTAGCTCTAAACCTTGAGTTCCGTCAACAACATATCGTGATGCTAAAATTCCCAATAAAATAAGAAAAGGTATATCAGGAACGCCAGTTCGTTCAAATATATTAGAGGCAACATAACCAACAACTGCAATTATACCAATAGAAAAAAATACTACTTCAATTTCCATAAAATATCACTCATCACAATACAAAGTATTGGCATTAAGGTATTTTTATTAACATTACATTTAAACTGCTTGAAATACGGTATGAATACTACATGAAAAAAATGCTCGTCACAATATTATTTGTCTTCTTAATCAGTGCAATTCCATATAGTTCAGCACATATTATAGGTGGAACAAACAGAGAAGTAAACGGAATACTTTTCCAGTTCATGACAGATCCAGCTTTTGTTATTGAAAATGAAGATTTTTATCTAGTTTTTAGTGTACAAAACGCAACGACAAAAGATGGATTAAATAATATTTTTCCGGAAATTAAAATATATAATGAAAATGGGAAACTAGTGGATATCATCACAGATATAGAACAAATAGAAGGAGATTTTTCGCTAAAGTATAGACTCGAACAAGATGGATTGTATGATATTTATGTAGAAATTGAAGAGGCCAATATAGGATTTAATTTACTAGTTGCGAATAAATCAATATTAGAAGATACAACTTTCATAGTCTCTACAGGAATAATAATTATTGTTATATTATTAATGATTAGAAACAGGGTAACAAAAATAAACTAATTTTTAGAATTTTTAAGATCGTTAAAGTCATCTCGAAGTGATTTAGGAACTTCAGAATAAACATCAGTAATTAAAGTATCCATACTTGGCATAGGAGATAATTCAGCATGAGTAATAGCCTCGTTGATCTGTCTCTCAGCTTTCTGTTGAATTTCTTGTTCAAAATCTCTATTCCAGATTCCCGAGTTTTCAAGATATCTACGAAACCTCGCAATAGGATCTTTAGACACCCATTCTTTATATTCTGTTTGATCTTGATAACGTGAGCCATCGTCAGATGTAGAATGAGATGAAAGACGATATGTTCTTGCTTCAATAAGAGTAGGTCCTTTTCCACTTCTTGCTTTTTCCATTGCAGACTTGGTTGCAGTGTAAACTGCCAATATATCATTTCCGTCAACTACAACTCCATCAAAACCATATGCCTTACTTTTAATTGCAATACCATCAGAGGCAGTCTGATCAGATATATGTGTAGAAATAGCCCATTGATTATTTTTACAAAAGAACACAGTAGGAGTTTTATAAACACCAGCAAAATTAAGACCAGAATGAAAATCATTAGAAGAGGTTGCGCCATCTCCAAAATATGCAATAGTAGCTACTTTATCGTCCAATAATTTAGATGCAAAAGCAGTACCAACGGCATGAATAATTTGTGTGCCAACGGGGGCAGAAGGAGAAACAAATCTTTTAGCACTAGAACCAAACAGCCCAGGAAGAGAACGTCCTTTATGTTCGTCCTCAGCACTACCTCGTAAATGTGATATAATAAAATTAAGCGAAACTCCTTTTTGAAGCATAGCTCCTTGTTCACGATACGCAGGAAAGAACCAATCATTGGAAGAAGCACCAAGTGCACTACCAACTGAACATGCTTCTTCTCCATAAGACGGAAGGTAAAAACCTATTCTACCTTGTCTTTGCAGAGCAACCATTTTAGTATCAAGAGTTCTTGTGAGTGTCATTACTTGATAGGCTTTGATTAATTCTGATTCAGAAAGATCAATAACAACATCTTTAATTATTTCTCCATCACTCGTAATACATTGTACAATATTTGTCATATTATCATCTATCGGGTCCGGTTCTGTCAAGAAATGCTTTTTAACGTTTTAGGATTTATCGACAATCAACGAAAGAAGTTATAATAAATTTTGGTTAAGAATTGCAAATATACTATAATAATTATATAATGAAATAGATGCATAAAGGAAGATTAGTTAATATTTTAGAAGCTTCATTAATCGGATTTGAACTAATCTACGTTGATCAAAAGAAAAAATTAACAAAGATATACACAAACAAAGACACGGATTCTTATAATGTATCAATTTCCATAGATTCTGCAAATAAAATAATAGAGATAGAAATATTTCAGATAAATTGGGATAAAGATAAAACAGAAATAACAGCAATCGAAAATTATACAGATGATATAAAGAATTTAGTTGAAAAAGATATTAAAAAAATCACAGATGGTTGAACGCCGGGAGTGGGATTTGAACCCACGAGACCCTTACGAGTCACAAGCTAAATGGATTAGATTTCCAGGCTTGCGCCTTACCAGATTGTCCATAGATCTAGACTACCCCGGCTATGATTCGAACAAGCAACTTACAAAGTTAAATTCTTTTTGAATGGATCAATCATTTTCTGTATTTTTCCATAATTTTGGATAGGTATCTGGCTTCATAATGACTCTTTTTGTAGAACAAGCAATTCCCTTTTTATTATTAACGATATCATCAGAAGAGAGCAAAGCGTCAGCAAGAGCAATTAATTCCCCTTTTTGGGATAAGATTGAGATATTATCATGTTTTGATATGCCTTTGGATATTTTTAATATTCCAGGGATAGCAAGTTGTGCTCCATGACATAATGAATCAATGGCAGAACATCGAACAGTAATAGACTTTAATGGTTTGGCAATAAATTCAACTGGTTGGACTAATTGTCGAAATTTAGTTTCGTCGTTTTCATGCTTTAGTCTATATACAGCATCACTCAATTCATGTAATCTAACAAAATGATTTTGTTCGTCAATATGCATAACACGAGTTCGACGTAATTCTATCATTGTTGCTCCACATTGCATTATTTCGCCAATATCATAAACTAATTTCCGAATATAAGTTCCAGCTTCACAAAGTACACGTAAACATAACAATCTACTTTCTTCATCTAAAACTTCAAGTTCATGAATGGTACGAGTTCTAGTAACCCTTTTAACAGCAGAACGCTGAGGAGGTCTTTGATAAATTGGTCCTTTAAAATTCTCCAGACAATCATATAATTTATCTCGATTAACACTATTGTGTAATCTCAGTACTGCAACATACTCTTTCGGCCCATATAACAAGATAGGTAAAGCTTTAGTGGAATTACCTAATCCAATAGGTAACAATCCAGTAACTTGTGGATCTAATGTACCACTATGACCTGCCTTTTTTTGATTTAACATAGATCTAACCCAAGAAACAATTTGATGACTTGTTGGACCAGATTGTTTATCAACAAAAATTATACAATTATCTAACAAATCATCAATTTTCCTTTCATTGGGATATGAACCAGAATCAGTAATATCTGGTTCTTCATCGATAATTATTTGTTCGTGATTATTTGATTCCAAGTGTTTCATTTATTAAATTAATAACAGTTCTACAAACTTGATTAATATCCATATCGTTTGTATCAATAATTTTATCAAAAACAGATAAATCGCTACCTAATTCAATATTATACAATTTCTTGTAGATTTGTTGATTTTTATTATCCCGTTCATCTACAATTTTCCTGCCTTCAGGAATAGAAATACCATCACGGGAACATAAACGGGCAGTTCGGCTTTCTTTATTTGCATCAAGCCAAATAGATATGCCATTTGATGTCAACCAAGGCAGAGTATAACTTGTTATAACAACATCTCCTTTATCCAGAAGATCAATTAAACGTTTATCGACTAATTTATCAAATGATGAATCATCCATTCTATTAGACAGAAAGTTCATACCTTCTTTATTATCCCACCAATCAAGACCAGATATAGCAAAGCCTTTTTCTTTGGCAATTTCTTTTAACAAATCACCACCAGAATAATATTGTATATTGAATTCTTTACATAAAGAATTAGCAGCAGTAGTTTTTCCAACTGCCGGCATACCTGACAATATTATTCCTTTCATAGAAAAAACTCTAATCTAATTCCAATGATTGAACGATTGATTGAGCTGCGTCTTTAGATTTTCCATCAGCATTAGTTACAATAAATAATGACGCACTAGTAAGTACACCTGCTGAAGATAACATACTTCGTGCGATTTGATTATCAAGTTCAATTGATTCAATAGTAGCAGAATCTCTATTACGAGTTGGATCATTTTCACGTCTACTAAGAACATCTTCTGGAGATGCTTCAACAAGTACCAAATTTGTAGGTAGTAATGACTTAAGAATGGGTCGAGGCAATCCAGGCATATATCCAGAAATAGTTTTAATAAACAAATGAGTATCGATTAAGACAACGTCAGAATTAATATTAGCAATATTTTTGGCAGCCTGAATTTGTAAATTTTGTTGATCACTAACAGATAATTTCCTCATTCCATCTCTATCAGAAATACCAATTTTTTCTGCTTCTTGAAACATAATTGTTCCAAAAGTAAGATTTTCAATGGTTATATTTTTTTGTTGAAGAATAGAATATACTTCAGTAACTACAGTAGTTTTTCCAACACCAGGAATTCCAACAATAACAACACGTTTAGTTGTCATAGCTATTATTTACCCAAGAAATTTGCAAGACCAGGCATCATAGTTTCTAACCTTTCTTTCATTAATAATTCGTAATAGTTCAACGTAATACTAACCATTAATAACAAACCAGTTCCACCTCCAAAGATACCCAAAATATCAGCACCAGAAGCTAATAGTCCCATCAGTATTCCACCAATTACAGTAATCACAGGAATATACCGTTCGAGAATAATCTCAACGGATCCTTGAGAACGACGGAACCCGGGCACTTGGACATTTGCGCCAAGTAACTTTTGTGCAACACTTTTTGCACCTAGACCTCCTATCTCAACCCAAATTCTTGCAAAAATTGTACACATAACGACATAAAAAAGAATGTATGTTAATGCTCGAACTGGTTCTACTGCAAGAACCTCCAATCCCCGAGGAGGAGATACATAATATGCAAATCCACCAATTGGGCCAGCTCCAGGATCAGCAGTGTTATAGGTCGCTATAAGATTCAACAAAGGATTAGCATTAGTTGAATTAAATCTAGACCAGACCATCTGAGAAAAGAATACTACATTTGCTAATAAAGCACCTGTAAGAATTACAGGTAGCACAGATACGTATAATAATTTTATTGGATAAGTTCCTTGAAATCCCCGATATTTCGTAGATGTAATTGGAATTTCTACTCTAATACCCTCAGCGTATACAACTAATCCAATGACTACTAAGGTCAACGAGAGAGTAACAACACTAGGCAGGCCTCCAGGGCGAAAGAAGATACTTTCTGGAGAACCAGAAAGAAAATTTCCAATCACATGTGGAATAACACCGAAATAACTTTCTCCAGTAGGAATAAGACTGAATGTATTCCAAAAAATTGATTGAGCAACACCAGCTGCAATAAATAAACTAATGCCGCTACCAAGCCCCCAGCCTTTTTGAACAAGTTCGTCAAGAAGTATTACCATAATTCCACCAATCAATAATTGAATTATAATTACCATTGCTGTAGCAGTAGACAAATCAGTACCAAATGAACCACCAATCATAAACGCAACTGATTCAGCAAAAGTAACTAAAATGGCCAACATCTTAGTCCCGGCAGCGAATAAAGCTCGATCGTCAGGTTTTTTAAAATCTAATTTAATAATTTCTGCACCTTTTAGTAATTGCAAAATCAGACCTGCAGTGACAATTGGGCCAATTCCTAGATGCATTAAGGTTCCTGCAGACGATGCGAAAATAATTTGAGTAAAAGAATTCTGATCCTGCATTCCAGATGCAACACCATATAATGGAACTTGTGCCATAACTAAATAAGTAACTAATGCTAATGCAGTCCAAAACAACCTATTCGTTAGAGTAGTTTTTTGTTTGGGTTTTGCAACTTCAGGAAGAATTGAAGCAACATTTCTAACTACTTCAGAAATGATACTCAATTTTTACCACCATTAGTAATTTGGCCACCTGCTTTCTCAATTTTGTTTTTTGCTTGTTTAGTAAAGGAATTAATAATTAAATTATAGGAACCCTTCACATATCCAGAACCAAGTAATTTTTCATATCCTAGTTTTTGAAGATCAATTGGCAAATCTTTTTGTTGATTGGAAAATAAACCATCTAGAGCTCCAACATTAATCCATTTCTTAACAATAACTCTATTAGGAGGATTTAGAGAAGGTTTTCGAAAATGATCAGGATCATATTTTACAGTCCAACTCCATCTATATTTCATTAAACCTGCATTTCCACGTCCTCCAGGATGTGATCTATGTCCTTTCACTTGACCCCATCCATGAGATCTTGAACCACGTAATTTACGTATTTTTCGAATTCTTGTTGGCATATAATATCACTTATCACTACATCATATTTGAAATTAGTTTAGATAAATTAGGATTGTATCCCAATATGCCTCCCTCGTTATACATTCTTTTTGACGATTTTCTAAAACCGCCTCGTGGAGGAGATAAACGAAAAGAAGGTTTAATACTAGAAAGAGATGAAAGAGTTACTTTGTTAGTGTTTAAAGCAACAACTAACTCGTCAATATCTTTAAAACCATCTTTTCCAATAAATTGTGAATCATAGCTAACAGTATTAGTTTTCTTACCACGTTTTGTAATTAATAATTTAATAAGAGCAGGATCTGCCTCAATCCAAGCTACATAATTCTTTACTGTTTGCAACATACCTTTTGTAACTGGATTATCAGGAATAATTGTAGCTCTAAAACGTGTCTCTATATGAAGATGTTCAAGTGTTTTTGTAATACGACTAGACCGATTAACAGTTCCACGAAGATTAATAACAACAAATGCAGACATATCAATCACTAAAGACTCATACTATGTAGTTGTCTGATTGCTGAATAAACTGCACTAGCAACAGATGGCATAGTACTGGTTGATCCAAAGCTTTTCGACCATACATCTTTGACACCGGCTAAATTAAGCAAATTTCTAATAGTCTCACCTGCAACCAATCCAAGACCTTTAGGTCCAGGAATAAGTTCAATTTTAACACTACCAGCTTTACCAATAGTTCGATATGGAATAGAATGTGAAGTATTGCATCTACATTCCCAACTTCCACAACCGAGTTTAACAGGAATAACATTAAGTAAAGCATTTTGAGTTGCGCTATCAATTGCATTCCTCATTTGAGGTTTTTTACCAGTACCTACTCCAAACCAACCATTTCCATTTCCAACCGCTACAACAGATTTAAACCGTGTAGATTCACCAGCGTCAGTTTGTTTTTGTACAACGCCAACGTCGACAACAAAAGATTGTATATCTGGAATTAACTTATTTACAATTTCATATTCCTTTATTTTCCATCCATTTTGGAATATATCGTCCATTGATTGAACAGAACCTGCTTGTACCATTGAACCTAAACGAGTACGTGGATTCCAAGGAATGACAGGTTCGGGTTTGCGTTCGCGATGTCTTTGATGAGGTCTTCGACCAGAATCACGGGTAGGTTTTGTACCAGTAGATGCAGAATTACTTGTATTTTGGCTACTCAACATAATCATCCATATTTCGAATCAATTTGTTTAAGTACTTTTTTCATATCTGAAGTTTCCAACTGTTCATCATCTGTAAACAGATTATCTCCTACAGGAATAGATATACCAGAATCAATAATTCCTTTTAATCCTGAAATTAAACGTGAACATGACTTAAATGAAATCATACCAGTGTATAAGATAGCATTAGTAATACCAATTGACTTTGCTTTCTTACCAGCTAAATATCCTGTTAAATACAAACCAGACTTACTTTTTCCAGATCCGGTCCAACCAAATTTCTTGAGTTGACTTGAATGATTTCCACTTTTAATATCATCGCCATTAATTTGTGGCTGAACAAATTGAAATGTAGAATGTTTATTGCTTATTCGAATACAAAGTAAAAGAGATTTAGAAATAATCATTGTTTTTCTTTTAGCATAATTAGTTTGTTTTGTTCTTCTTCGTTTAAAAATTGGAACGTAAGTGTGTTTTGACATAATTAATTATCACCAGTATGCTTTACTATTAATTCATTAAGATGTTTCACAGAACGAATCTGACCAGAACTTGACATTGTATATAATTTCCAGAATGATTTATTAGATATATCATCTCTATCTTTAAAAATTTTTAATCGTTTTCTTTGAGCACGTACTTTCATAATCCAACGACGTTTTTTAGTAACACGAGAATATTTTGCGCCTTCTTTAGAACCAACAGTCCGTCCTCTTTTTGTTTTTTTATGTTGTATTCGTATACGACCTCGAGAAATACCTTGTTTCTGAGATATATCAACAAGTCCACTTTTCTTTAAACTTCTCATACTGCCACGAGTAATAGCATCTTCAAGTTTTTCAGGTTCATTTAAAGAAATCTTTACTCGGCTTTTACCAACGCCAAATACTCTTGCGGCCATTTGTTTCTTAGTTTTAAGATTTGTCAAATTTCAGATTCACCGTTTACCAATATTTCCTTTATTTAGAATTTTAAATCCTTGTTTCTCTGCTTCACTAATGATTATTAACCTATATCTTTTACCAATTTTTGAAGACAATCTTATGGCATCAGTAGATGGGTTTAAATTTTCAAGTCCACGAATATTGTAGATCAATATATCTTTAAAACCGGATGGATGTAATCCACGAACTGCTTTTGGACCTCTATATCCAATTTTCACTATTGCAGGCCAGCCTTTTTTCTGTATTCTCATTTTACTGTCAAATCCTTTTGGTTTACGCCAACTAGTTTTTATTCGTTTATATCTCCAAGTTTCTTGAGTCTGAAACTTTGGCCTTCTCTTGTTAATTTTTGAACGTAACAATAAATAATCAGACACAGATTTAGGAGAAGTTTGTTGTTCACTTCTAAGTGATTCTTCAGCAGGTTTTGTTGTCTTCTTAGTTGCAGGTTTTGTTGTCTTCTTAGTTGCAGGTTTTGTTGTCTTCTTAGTTGCAGGTTTTGTTGTCTTCTTAGTTGCAGGTTTTGTTGTCTTCTTAGTTGCAGGTTTTGTTGTCT
>JACAFT010000008.1:0-35997 GCA_013378375.1 Nitrososphaerota archaeon | reverse complement strand
CTGCATATCTTTCACCAGATTGAAGATTGTGATTATGTTGAGCAATAATAACGTACTTGTTCTTCTTTCTGGCGGTATTGATTCAACTGTTGCACTGTGGAAAATGAAAGAACAAGGTTATAATCTATATACAATTACTTTTAATTATTTTAAACGATTTTCAAAAGAGATTGAATGTTGTTCACAAATTTCTAAATTAGCTGGAACTATTGAACATAAAACAATTAATCTTGATTTTTTATCTGAATTTGAAGATGAAATTTACTCAAGTTCAAGTTCTTTGTATAAAAAAAATAATACTATTCCTCCAAATTACATTTCATTTAGAAATTTAATTTTTTATTCACTTGCCGCTTGGTATGCAGAAACACATGGAATTGAAATTATTGTTGGCGGCCATAATAAAAATGATATTAATTATTTTCCAGATACAAGTATTAATTTCTTTGAAGACTTGACTAAATTATTTAATTTTTCAACTTATACTTCTAATAAAATTCAATACAATATTTTTATGCCTCTTCATAAACTTACTAAGACACAAGTTCTTGAAGAAGCAATACGTTTGAAAATTCCACTTGACTTGACATGGAGTTGTGAAAAACAGGAGAATTTTGCTTGTGGTTTATGTAGATCGTGCACTTTAAGATTAACTAGTTTTAAAAAAATTAATATGATTGATCCAATCCAATATGATGACTAGTTGGCACTATTGTGATGCAGGCATAATTTTTTAAGTAATACAAACCGGCACTAAAAATAGAGGAAATTATTATTATGTTCGATTCATATAAATCAAGAAAATTTACTCAAATTTCTAGTCTGCCTGATATACAGAATGAAAAATCTAAAGTAAATGTTTCCGCAGGTATTTCGAATTTTAAGACTATTTATTATGGTAGGGAATGGCAACTTCCAATTACAATTAATGTTTCTGTTTCGACTAACAATACTCGTGGAGTTCATATGAGTCGATTAATTAAATCTAGTCTCAAGTATATGAAGGGAAAATATATTGAAGATTCGCTCAATCAAATCTACGACGATGTAACAAAAACTCAACCTAATTGTATCATAAATGTTGTTTTTCAATATCCTATACGTGATCAATTCCTTGATGTTTCTATTACGCTTACCGAAAAAAACGATTTTTATTACAAATTTTCACTTACAGGAATTACATCTTGTCCTTGTAGTAAAGCCATAACTGGTGTAGGGCATATGCAGCGTACTATATTGACAGTTGAATTTCATGAACAAAGTTTAATAAATTTTGAAGAAGTTTCATTATTACTTGAAGAATGTTTTTCTGCACGTTTAACAGAATTCCTCAATCGAGCTGACGAAGCTAACAAAATAATCGACGCACAAGAAAACTCAAAATTCGTTGAGGATGTTGTACGTAATTGTCTTGAAAAATTTCCTAATGCTAAACATATTGATGCTCGAAGCTTGGAATCTATACATTCTCACGATGCAGTTGCGTCTTGGTCATCGACACTTTAAGTTATTCATACAGTGTAAATTTTATTGTATTTCCTTCTGAATTATATACATTTATGTCTTTTTCATTTACAAAAGGTGGAGTAACTATGATCCCTATTAATCCAAAAAAATTTAATAAATCTGTATCTGATGGTTCATTTACACCATTTGGATGTGAATGAGCTGTTCCTAAAATAGATGAATCTAGTGGTACTTGATATTGATCGAAGCTTGAAAACTCCTCACTATGTGTAGGTAATGGAGGAATCATCAATCTGTCTACTTCAATTTTTTCTTTAACATGTGTTCCTTGTAATAATAAAATCCCTTCTACTGGGTGTAAAGATTTACAATAATCTAGAAGTCCAAAAATAACATCTTTTTTAATATAAATTTTTTTATTATTCATTAACGATTAGCAGTTTTCATTAATGTAACAAATTCTTGTTTATTTTCAAATTGTAAGAATACATTATGACGTTTTTCGTACCGAACACTAGAAATAAGCCTTGAACCATAATCATGCCCTGGGCATATTTTTACATGATCATCTAATTTTAGAATCTTTTTAAAACTACTATATAAATCGGATTCTTTCCCTCCAGGTAGGTCTGTCCTTCCACAGCCGCCTACGAATAAAGTATCTCCAGTGAATAGAAATCGTTTTTTCACTTCATTTTTATCCTTCATCAAGTAGCAGACACTGTCTGGTGTATGTCCTGGTGTGTGTATTACTTTTAATGTTAATGAATCAATTTTTATAATATCTTTATCATTTAATGAAACATCTTTAGTTGTTGGAGAATTTTTATACGCACAAATTTTTGCCCCTGTTCGTTGGGCTGCTTCCTTATTTCCAAGTGTATGATCCCAATGACTGTGCGTATTAAAAATATATTTTATATTAAGTTCCATCTTCCTTGCTGCCGAAATAACTTTATCAATATCATATGATGGGTCAATTATAAAACCATTTTTTGTTTCATTATCACCAACAAGATAAGTAAAATTTTTCATATTTCCGACGATAATTTGTGCGAATTCCAATTGATAATTGTGTATACACATTCATGAATATATACTATAGGTCTTTTTCCAATTCTGGTGGTATTCCTATTGGTATTACAATTATTTTTCCTGTAATATTTTTTTTCTTTTGCAATCCTTTTTTTACTTTATGAAACGTAACTGTCACTTCTGCTTTTATTACATTAGTATGAATATCTCCTGTCGCAGGGTCTAATCCAGATGGTATATCGACAGAAATTATGTGCTTTTTTTTCTTGTTGACTTGTTTAATTACCTGTGTAAAATGTTCTTTCATATTACCTTTTATTCCAGTCCCAAATATAGCATCGATTACGATATTACATTTACTTAATTCTTTATCAAAACTCTTGAAAAAATTATCATTTTGAAAAAATTCAATTGTTTTAATCTGATTAATGTTATTAATTATTTTCCAATTTGTTTTAGTTTCATGAGTTTTCAACGTTTTTTTTGTATTTAATAAACAAATTGTTATGGTGTCTGCAAAATTCAGTAAATGCCTTGCACATACTAATCCATCTCCGCCATTATTTCCACTACCACAAATGATCAATATTTTTTTTATTTTCTTTTTGTTGTATCTATTAATTATTATTTTTGCAAGTCCTGCACCAGCATTTTCCATTAAAAGTAGTTTTGAAATACCTATTTTTTCCGTATTGTCTTCTAATTTTTTCATTTTAACTGGGTGAATTGACTTCAATTATCTGGTATAAGTTTAAGTTAAACTACTATTAATAGAAATATGACAAAACTATGGACGAAAAAAATTGTTCGATTTGTAATAAACCTATGGATAAAGTTCCAGTTAGTGATCATATAGATTTTATTTGTCACTCTTGTGGACCTGCTAGTCCATTATTTTGCACAAAAGAGAATAAAGAAAGATAATTTAATTATTCCTAGTATGATTTTCCTTGACGAAATGCAATAATTTCTGCAGCTCTTATATCTTTAAATCCTCTTTTATTTGGTTTTCTTTTTTGTTGTGATGTACCAAATTCATTAACTATTTCTATTGATGTATTTTTATCATTAAATTTTTTAATTGAATCTGCAAGTCTGAAAGAATTATGTTTATCTCCAATTCCGATTTTTATAATTTTTTTACTATACATGAAATACTTACAAATTTCCAAAATAATTTTTTTTATTTCACTGGTTGATCTACAAACCTTTGAATAAAGTTGTTTATTATAACTATATACCGTCAAACCAGATCTATATCCAGGATCAATTCCTATTGTAATTATATCCAATTTTACATCACTTAATTTACTTATCAATACACACCGTTGTGTGAGAGTATTGTGTAATTCTTCTATTGTGATATGATTAATTCCTGATACAATGTGTTTTTCTGCATTGGTGGTAATTACAAGATTTATTGATTTTGGTATCTTATCTGTTGGTGTTAGACTACAGAAACAAAAACCATGAGTCTTTAATATTTTTACAATTTCATAATATGCCTTGCTATTTAATGTAATAATGGCTATTTCGACTTCCAAATTCTTTACATTAGATATTGTTACCATCAATTATTCCTGCTGTTTTTTCTTTCTTAAATATTGAGTTTTTCTTCTATTATTTTATGAGTAAAAATTCAGGTAACTCCTATAATGATAATACTCTTAACTCCTTAACAAATCACGAATTTCTTGATTTACTCGATTATCCTGTAACTACTATTTATTTTGAAAAACCTATACTTAGAAATTCATTAATACCTGTGATAATCAAATCCACATTATACAAAGAAAGTATAATATATTTTGATTTTGATACTTGGTTTCGGTTTTATCTAAGCACTAATTCCATCAATCAGAAATTATTATTATTTAGTCCAAATAAAAAAAATCTTGAAGATTCATTAATATCTTTCTTATCTTGGACTAGACCTGAATTCAATCTTTTAATTATTGATTCTGCTTCGTCTTTTTATCATATCTTAAGAACTACTACGGATTTTAATAAGGCAAATAAACTATTTGTTTATTACTTGTTTGCACTGAAAAACCTTGTTAAAACTATAAATGCACGAATGATTATATTGAGTTTTCCAAAACCACGACCTAGTGTAAAATTAACTAATACTTCTAATTATATATCTACAAAAATTTTAAATTATTTAAGTGAAAAAATAATTTTAGCCGATTATGTAGATGATGATATTCACATTAAAACTTTAGACAAGGATTCTCTTTTGGAAAACTCTTTTCTTTTGAAATTACAATAGATAGTTTTTACTGACTTCCTTTTAATGCAAAAATGTAGAATCCAATTATTAAACCAAATAATACTAATCCAAGACCGGATACAATAAAAGCTACTGTTGTTCTGCCTTTTTTTACTTGTCTTGTTCCACGAGACATGAGTATAAAACCTAATACTCCAAAAATTGTTACTGAACTAAATATAACTACTTCAGCTAATGTTTGTGCTTGAAAACCTGGGATGACTGGATATTGAGTATTTAATTGTGATCCTTCTACTAATGCATTTACTATGCCTGTAGTAAATAAAATCATTAATGCTACATAAGCTAACATAAGAGACTTTGCTTGAACTAAAGACGTTGTATTTGCTAATGTTTTATTTATTGTTCTTAAACTTCTTACTCTGTCTAATATATAATCCATAATTCGATCAATTTTTTGTTTTATTACCATTCTTTTCATACACCTTTATTTCTTCTATTATGACTTGTTTTACTAATTTTCCAGTTGTTGGTATTTCTAATAAGGCTTTTAAATATTTTTCCCATTCCATGGAATTTTCTCTATCTTTCCAAATTTTGTAACCTGATTCGAGTTTATCTTGAGCGATTTTATGAGGCATACATAAAGTCTCTGACTTATTTTTAGTATCATTACATAATTTACATAATTTCATTTCCTTTTTCCAGCCTTATTACATTCAGGGTTGAGACAGAAACTCCATGGTTTGCCTTTAAATGAAGTTCTGACTTTTGGCCACGAACATTCATTACAACCTGTTTTATTAACCCTTATGTATCCAAATCTTGGTAAAGATGCTTTTACTATACAATCATTTTTTTTACTATTTGAACAAATTAATGCTCGGTTTCTTGTATTTGAAGTAATGATTAAATCACCTTTTTGACATATTGTACATTTTCCTAAACTTTTATTTGTAGATTCATTTACCACTAAATTTTTTACTGCACGTTCTAAATATTTTCCTATAGTTGCCTTGTTCTCATTTATGTTTTTTACTACCTTGTTGACATCTTTTTTTGTTTTCTCTAAAACTTGTTCTTGTGTTATTTTTTTCTCTTCGATACCTGATAATTGTTCTTCTATTTTTCTTGTCATTTCTGAAGATAGTATTCCTGAAGAATAATTGTGTAATATTTCTACCAAAGCCTTTGCCAATGGTGTGGGTATTAATTGAGACTCTTTGATATAGTCTCTATTAATTATTGTATGTATGATATTTGCTCGTGTGGACTTTGTACCAATTTTTTCACTTTCCATTTTTTGAACTAATGTCATTTGATTAAATGGACGTGGAGGATTTTCAAATTTTTTTACTACATTGATTCGTTTTACATTGAATATTTTTCCTATATACGCATTCAAATCGCTTTTATCATCAATATTCTGCCCTGATTCTACTTCGTGATTAATTGAGTTTGGTGAATAACAAAATTCATGTTTACCAATTTTAAAATATGTTGTCATTTTTTCTTTTATTATTGTATCTCTGAATACATTGAGAAATCTTCTTGCAATTAGTATAAATAATTTCTTTTCTGGTATAGTTAAAGAATCAATGTTAGATTTACCAGTCGGATATATGCTTGGATGAGCTGTGTCTGTTTCTTTACCCTGTGTTGGAATTAGTTGTGGTTTCTCAATTAGGTTTTTTGTAATATTTTTAAATTCTGATAATTTGTTCAAATTTAAAATTATATTACGAAAATTTAATTGAGTTGGGAGTTTTTGACTATTGGTTCTTGGATACGAGATTAAAGCTTTTAGATACAATTTTTCTGCTAATGTTAATGTTTGATATGGATTGAATTTATACAATCTAAATGCTTCTTTTTGTAATTCAATTAAATTAAGTGGTATTGGAGGATAGATTCTGACTTTCTCTTTCTTTATTTTTGATACAATTGCTTGTTTTCCTTTACACTCTTTGATAATATTTTTTGTATTGCGTTTTGTAATTATTTTTGATTTAATATAATGAATTTTAATCCATTTAGTTTTATCAGTTTTATGAGATTCAATATGTGCATTTACAGACCAAAATGGTATTGGTACATGTGTTTGTATTTCTAAATCATTTTCTACTACATATGAAATAGTTGGACCTTGAACTCGACCAATGCTTAGCGTTCTATATTTGTTACTAGCTGTCATAAAAGATTTTGTCAAGGCTTTTGAAATATTTATTCCATACAAGAAATCTATTGCATGTCTAGTCCGTCCTGCAATGGCTAATTCGATGTTGATATTTTTTTGTATATTTGAAAATGCAATTTTTATATCATTTTCGATTAGTGTGGAAAATTTTACTCGCTTGGCGATATATTGTTTTTCTCCACAGGCGTATTTTAGTATATTATATCCAATTGTTTCCCCTTCTTGATCTAAATCACACGCAAGAATAAATTCATTTGTATCTTTTGAAAGTGCTTCTATTGCTCTGATTTTTGATTTGACAATTGACGATTTCTTTTTATCAATTTGATCAAGTGAAACCCAAGCATATTCATACGCAGGTAATTTTTGACGTCTAATTAATTTTATATTATATAGGTGTCCCATTGCAGAACATAAAACATAGTTTTTTCCTTCATATTTTACAATGAATATAGTTGTGTTGAAAATTTTTACTACTTTATATTTATTATTTGATAAAGAACTTGCAATTTTTCTAGCCGCGTCCGTTTTTTCACATATTACCAGTGAATATTTTTCTTGATTGAATATATTCTGTATATTGTCTTTCTTCATCTATTATACCACTCTTTCAAGACTTTATTAATTCTAGATAGAAAATGATTTTTGCTTATTCAGTAAAAACTTAATTTTAGTGTTTAATTAATACTAATAATGCGTTTTTTACCCGCTTTAATGATTTTATTATTACTTTCTAATCCAATATTATTGCCAAAAATCATCTCTACTGAGCAGGTTGATACTGATGAAATTATTATAGCTATTATAGATACTGGAGTGGATTATAACCATCCAGCGCTTGGCGGTGGTATTGGTCCTGATAAGATAATTATTGGCGGTTATGATTTTATTGATAATGATGATGATCCAATGGATGAACTTGGTCATGGTACACATATTGCAGGAATAATTACAAATATTTCTCCAAATTCAAAAATCTTGGCATATCGTGTTGTTGACTATACTGGTCTAGTTAAATCAAGTGATGTTATCAATGCAATGGAACTTGCTGTGTCAAATGGAGCTGATGTAATTAATATTAGCTTAGGAAGTTTATCTGAATCAGAAGAACTACGAAAATCCATTAAACAAATTTCTAATTCTGGGGTAATTATTGTAACCGCTGTTGGTAATAGCGGTCCAATTTTTGGAAGTATTGGTGATCCAGGAAAATATGAAGATGTTATCTCAGTTGGTTCACATTATAATTCTACTAGTAATTCAACTCTCGCCATTATACAAATTGATGCAATAAAAGAAGAACTACTTGCCTTGCCATTAGTGGATTCTGTTCTTCCAAATGATATATTGCATGCAGAACTTGAATTTGTTAATTATGCACGAAGTATAGATCTTGATGGAATTGATTTAACTGGGAAAATCGCAGTGGCTAAACGTAGAGGAGCTGAACCTAGCGAAGTAGTATATTTTTCTACTAAAGAAGAAAATGTTGCAAAAAAAGGTGCAATTGGCCTGATTGTCATTAATACAGTACCCGGTATCATTAAAGGTAGACTTATGCATCCAAATATTCCTGTTGGTTATAGTCCAAGTATTCCTACTTTATTGATTACACAAGAAGATGGAGACAAACTCATAAAACAAATTTATGACTCACAAACTTTTGTAAAACTCGATTTTAATCCTAAAAATCTAACAAATTTTGTTTCAATCTTTAGTTCACGAGGCCCAGTTTCGTCCTTCTATATGAAACCTGATTTAGTTTCCTTTGGTGAACAAATAAATTCTACATGGTTAGGCAATTCGTACAAGATACAAAATGGAACAAGTTTTTCTGCACCATATGTTACAGCTACTGTTGCTTTACTATTGAATCATCATGGTGAGCTAAATCACAGTCAGATTCTTGGTATAATTAGTCCATCTGCAACACCTTTAAAAAATTTATACGGTGTTTATTGGCCATCTACATTACAAGGTTCTGGAAGTTTAAATATTGACAAAGCTTTACATAATCCAATTTCAATTATTCCTTCACATTTATCCTTTAATCTTGCAGAAACTCAAAGTGTTAATACTCAAATTATTACTATACAATCACTTGTATCTGATACTCTGGAAATATCTATCTCTGATATACAAACGGACAATAGTGTTGATATGACATTTAATTCTTCGACTATAATTTTAGAAGGAAGGCAATCAAAAGTTATTGAAGTTCAGAGTAGGTTAATAAATTCTATTGAAGAGTCGTTTACTGATGAATTCCGATTAACGTTTATGATAAATCAATCTAACATTGAATTGTTTATACCGGTTTTAATATATTATAATACCGTTTCGCTTTCCATAGACAAAAAATCTAATCTCGTCAATCTTCAAGGTATTGATAATTATGATCAAATCTTGTTACAAATATATAATACAGATACTGGTGTTATTGACAGGGAAATTTTTGCTTCAGGCGAAGAAATACAGTTGAACTTATCCCCAGGAAATTATTGGATTGATGCTATCGTTTCTCATTCAGACAATAATTTTTCTTATGGCGGAATTGAATATTATGTAGATTTTCCAGCTGTTATATCTATTCCAGAATCAAATTCCACTAATTTATCCATTTTAATTTCATTTATTTGTCTTTTTTGCGGTATTTCATTATTATTTTTGAATAAAAAACCTTAGCGTAATTTATGCATTGCCTCTAGGTCTTTTTTAAATACTTTAAGCTCTTTAGGAACATTTTCAGATATTTCATTTTTTAATGAAATTCCCATTTGTTTTTTCTTATTCCAAATCAACGAATTAAATTCAATTATCTTTTCCGTAGATTCTTTAAATTCATATTTAAATTCATTTTTTTGAAAAATTTGTTTATGTATACTTTGGTCAGAATAAACTTCTCTCCAAATTTTGTCAGTAATAAATGGTACAATTGGAGCTAATAATAATAATGAATTTTTTAAACAAATATGTAATGTTGACCATGCTGCTCTTTTTGATTTTTCATCAAAGTCTATTCCATATGCTCTTTGTTTTACAAGTTCTATATAATGTGGAGCAAAAATATTCCAAATAAATTCTCTAACTTTATTCGCTGGAACGAAAAAATTATAATCCGAATATCCATCTAAAGATTCGTCTATTACAGTTGATAATTCACTTAATATCCACTTGTCAGTTTCTAATGGTTCTTCTTCAACAACTGGGAAACTAGAGATGAATTTTGAAATATTCCACAATTTCGATAAAAATTTTCCTACACCGGTAATTTTTATTTCCGAAACTCGAAAATCTGATCCCAAATTAACTTCAGATGCTGCCCATAATCTAAACATGTCTGCACCATTTCTTTCTAGTATTGGTATTGGGTCTATTGCATTCCCTTTACTTTTACTCATCTTCTCGCCTCTTTCATCTACTCCATAACCCATTATCCAAGCATGTGTGAACGGAGTTTTTTCAGTTAACTGATTACACCGTAGTATTGTATAATGGAGCCAAGTTCTAATGATGTCTTTTGATTGTGGTCTAAGTTTTGTTGGATAACTTTTTTTATGAAATTCGTTGTCTTTTTGATATTTAGTGATGAATAAAGGAGATATGCTTGAATCCATCCATGTGTCAAATGTTCTTTTATCTCCGATAAATTCTTTATTTCCACATTTCTTACAGGTATCAAATGGCGGTTTTTCTTTCCACGGTCTATAATATTTACCAGGTTCAGGTAAGTTAGGTTCATTACACTGTTTGCAATACCATACAGGGACTTCTGTTGCATTATAACGTCTCCGAGATATTGGCCAATCAATTGAAATTGCCTCTATCCAGTCTATTAATCTTCTTCTATGTTCTTCGGGGTGAAATTCTAATTTCTTTGCAATTTCTAATAATTCATTTTTATGGTCTAATTGTTTTAGATAATATTCCTCCATTGGTATTATTTCCATTGGGTTTTTGCTTCTTTCACAACATGGAGTTCGATGATTTATATTTTCAATACGATCAACTAAATCTAATTCTTGTAAATCTTTAATTATTTTTTCCCTTGCTTCATTAACTTTTAGACCTTGATATTTCTCTGCATTTTCTGTCATTCTTCCTTTAACATCTATACTAATCTTTTCCTGTAATTTCAATTCACGGAATAAAAGAACATCAGTATAATCTCCATAACTACAAATCATTACTGCACCTGACCCAAATTCCATTTTTGCACTGGGGTGCTTTACTATTTTTACCAGATTATTAAAAACTGGTACTCTGATTTCTTTATTCCATAATTTTTTAAATCTTTCATCCTCGGGATTTACTAATACTACTTGACAACTTGATAATAATTCCGGTCTAGTTGTTGCAATAAGTACATATTCATCTTGTTGCTTTAGATAAAATTTTAAATAAACTAACTTTGATGGAATTTCTTGATAAAATATCTCTGCATCAGCAATTGTAGTCCTGCATTTTGGACAATAATTATTCGGTCTAGAAGACTGATATACTTCTCCTTTTTTCCATAATTCAATAAAAGTTGATTGTGTTAGTGCACGATATTCGTCTGAATCAGTTCTGTAATATTGCTTAAATAAACCAGACAATCCCATACGCTTCATAGTTGTAATCATTTCAGCTTCCAAATCATCCAATGCTATTTTACACAAATCTGTAAATTTTTCTCTTGGAGTTGAAATCATACTTATTTTGAATTTCTTTTCTGTATAGATTTCTACCGGTAAACCATTTCTATCAATCCCTATTGGAAATAATACATTATAATTCATCATTCTCGCAGTTCTGGCTATCATGTCAATTTGTGAATAATGAGCAGCAGCACCTATGTGCCAAGGTCTTCCTGATGGATATGGAGGTGGAGTATCAATTGTAAATATTTCCCTTTGATCATCAATATTAAAATCATATAGAGATTCTTTTTCCCATATTTTAGAAATATTTTTTTCTATTTCTACACTCCAATTTTTTTCTTGTATTTTTGATTCCATATTCTTTACCACTTTTATTTTTTTAATTTATTTTATATCTTAATATTGCTCCAAGTCCACCAAAACTCAACAACATTTTTCCTTCTTCGGAGTTACTTCCTAATACTTCTATTTTTGCAGCTGATTCTCCTGCTAAATCTTCTAGAATTTCAATTAAATCTGTTTCAGTTATGTTAAAGTCCCGTGATTTACATGACACACATGTTTGATTTAGTATTTCTTGTTTTTCTTGGACATATTCTGTTCTTTTTATTAATTTTGATTTTTCCGTTGAACATCTTTTACACTTTAATAAAATTTTTAACATGTTGAGATCTTCTGATGCTAGAATAACTTCTACTGCTCCCCTGTTTATTGCATCCATTACTTCATTAATTCCATATATGGCAAGACTTTTTTCTTTATGTATTTCGGATAAAAATCTCTGTATTAATTTCTTTTCTTCTATAATTCTCATATCTGTTAAAACATCTGCTGATTTGTCAATTGCTTCTCTTACACCTTCTGCTCCAGAATAAGCTCCATCCACTTCTGTTAAAATTTTATTTTTTAACCTATAGTCTAAATAATCACTTTTGATAAACGCATCTTTAGTTGGTCCTGGCCCGCTAATTATTAGTCCCTTTATTGTATATTGCTCTAGAAATATTTTTTTTGCATGTTCAGCAACTCGATTATAATAACTTGATAAATTCATTTCTCTTAATCTTTCATATCTTCGCGCTGATTGACCTCCTGCTCTAGTTTTTCCACCAACTCCTGATGTTATAACTTCATCAACTTCTACATGATCTCCTGATAATATACCAAATCCTGCTTCTGTTGCATCTATAGAAATAATTCCAATAATGTCTACTTCTTTAATCATTTCCATTAAATGTTCTAACTGAAAATGATCATCACATCTATAGAGATATGTTTGAACAGGTTTTGGAGGAACAATTTCATTTACAACAACTTCTTCACTACCAGGACCATTTGTTCTTAATGCTCCAACAAATAAAATTAAACCATTCTCTGGAGTTTTTTTAAAAAGTTTTAATCTTTGTTGCGTTCTTGTTAACGCATCTTGAACATGGTTCCTCGTTGAATCAGATTTGATATTTGTAGCAGTTCCGTATTCTTCTCTCAAATTATTTAAAACGTCGTGAAGGGCTTTTTTTGGTGGAATATACAATGAGATTAATTCTGTACCTTTTCCTGATTTTGAAGATAGGTCTTTTAATATCTTCCTTGTTTTATATAGTGCTACTGAATCAATATTACCTGACAAAAATTCACCTTTATACTTTAAAAAATTCCCTACTATGTTATATTGTATCTTTTAATAGATTAAAATTAATAAGACAATTAACTGTAAGCATAATTGTTGAAATGAAAACCATAGTAATTAAATTAAGTGGAAGTTTATTCTCACTGGATTCTGATCCATCTGGGATTAAAAAAATTGTAAAGACCCTTGACGGACTTGCTCGTAATGGGGTTAAAGTTGTAGCTGTTGCTGGAGGAGGAAAACTTGCTCGAGATATACAAAAAACTGCTAGAACATTCCGTGCCGATGAAGCATTACTTGATCAGTTTGGAATAGATGTTTCACGTATACATGCAAAATTATTGACAACTGTTTCGAACAAAGCCTGTCCAGATATACCAACAACTTTAGATGAAGTTCTTCGTTATTCAACTTCTCATCCAATTGTCTTTTCAGGTGGTTTGTCTCCAGGTCAGAGTACTAATGCAACTGCTGCTTTAATTGCTGAAAGGACTAAAGCTAAACTGTTCATCAATACTACTGATGTTGATGGTGTCTTTACTTCCGACCCAAGAAAAAACAAAAATGCAAAGCTGATGAAAGTAATTTCTACAAAAGAATTACTAAGTAAAGTTGTTGATGATAAGATGAGTGCTGGAACTTACGATTTAATGGATTTACTTTCCATAAAAATTATTGAACGATCTAAAATTCATACTATTGTAATTAAATGCGATAGTCGACAAATCAAATCTGCAATCTCTGAATCAGAATTACCAATGAGAAAATTAGTTAGAAAATCTACAGGTACTAGGATTTTGCCTCTTAGTTAGAATATTTTATTCTTGGTCTTTACTAATTAAATCTCTTTGAAAGCATGCCTTTGTATTCTTATGACAAGCATTACCTGTTTGTTCAACAAGATAAATTAATGTGTCTTCATCACAGTCTACCTTAATTTCTAATACTTTCTGTATGTTACCTGATTCTTCGCCTTTCTTCCAAAGTTTGTTCCTTGATCTACTCCAATAGTGACCATAACCCGTTTTGATAGTTTCATCTAATGCTAATCGATTCACGTACGCTAACATTAGAATCTCTTTTGATTGATTATCCTGAACAATAACTGGAACTAGTCCTTGACTTTTGTCAAAGTCTATATTATTTGCTGATAACTTTGTCATGTTCTTACTAACACCTGATTTTCTAAAAGAAATTTCTTCAACGTTGATATAGAAAATTTATTATAATGGAAAACTGATGCTGCCAATGCTGCATCTACATTGGTTTCTTGAAATACATTGACAAAGTGTTCTAACTTTCCACATCCGCCACTAGCTATTACTGGTATATTTACCGTTTGCATAATCTCTTTTGTTAATTCTATATCAAAACCATCTTCTGTTCCATCTCTATCTATTGATGTTAATAGTATCTCCCCTGCACCTAATCTTTCTACTTTTTGCGCCCATGATATTGCATTTATTCCTGTGGCTTTTCTTGCTCCATAACTAAACACTTCAAAATTATTTTCTTTTCTTTTTGCATCTATAGCCACTACACAACATTGTCTTCCAAATCTCTCAGAGATTTCTGTTATTAATTCAGGTTTTTCAATTGCCATTGTGTTTATTCCTACTTTATCTGCTCCACTACAAAGTATATTCCTTGCATCTTCAATGCTCCTTATTCCTCCTCCCACAGTAAAAGGTATATCTAATTTTGCAGCTACATTACGAACCATTTCACTTACAGTTTTACGTTTCTCTGGAGATGCAGTGATATCAAGAAAAACTAATTCGTCTGCTCCGTCATCTCTGTATTTTGCTCCTAACTCTACAGGATCTCCTGCGTCTTTTAAATTCACAAAATGTTCTCCTTTTACTACTCTACCTTGTTTAACATCTAAGCAAGGAACGATTCTTTTTGATAAAGTCAACTATAGATCCTCCACTGCAATGGCATCTTCAATTGAGATAATCTTACTGTGTATTGCTCTGCCTAGTATGATATATTCCACGCCTATATTTCTCACTTTCTTTATATCTTCAATCGAACTAAAACCTCCACTAGCTTGAATCTCTATATTTGTGTTTTTCCTAACTTTTTGTAATGTTTCAACATCTGGACCTTCTAACATTCCATCTTTTTTTATCGCGGTCAGTAAAATCGTTTCTATACCTGAGTTGACAAATTCTAATATTGAATCATATAAATTCCTTCCCGTTTCATCTCTCCAACCATTGATCATTATTTGGTCATGAATATAATCTAACGATAAAATTATTTTTGATAAACCAACTTCTTCACAAATATTTTGAAATAATTCCTTGTTCTTCATTGCAATTGTTCCAATAACAATTTTTGATACATCTTTTGATATCTTCTTTGCATATTCTATATCCCTTATTCCTCCTCCTATTTGTATCTCCAATTTTGTATTTTCTGAAATTTTTTTTATTAATTCATAGTTATTTCCACGTTCTAAAGTTGCATCCAAATCCACAATATGCATTCTACTTATTCCAATTTTTTGCCATTTCTCAACCAGTTCTAATGGACTGTAATCGTAAAATGTTGCTAACTCCGGCTTTCCTTGTTTTAATCTTACTACTCTTCCATCTAAAAGATCTATTGACGGTACTATTTTCATTGATTACCACAAACTGATACAAAATTTTTTAATATTCTTGCTCCAGCTTTACCTGATTTTTCTGGATGAAATTGTGTTCCAAATGTTTTTTTGTCATATATCATTGATGTAAAGTCTATTCCATAATCTGTTGTCGTAGAAATTATTTTCGAATCAACTGGTTGTGGATATAATGAATGTACAAAATATGCCCAAGCATTGTCTTCTACACCCTCTAAAAGAGGATTTTTATTGTTTTGCTTGAGAATATTCCAACCTATATGAGGCACCTTCACCTCATTAGTAAACAATTTAATTTCTCCCTTGAAAAAGCATAATCCTCTGCCAGGACCTTCTGCACTTTTCTCGAAAAATAATTGCATGCCTAGACATACACCTAATATTGGCTTATTACTATCATGAAAATCTTGAAGGAATCTCTGATTAATCTCTATTTTTTTAACTGTATGTTTCCAGCCGCCTACACCTGGAAGAATTATTCCATTGTATTCTTCATTAGAATCTAATTCTGAAGTTACAATTGTTTTGACTTTAAGCTTATTTAGTGCAGTTTGAATACTAAATAAATTTCCTACACCATAATCTAAGATTGCAATTTTGATCATTACATCACTCCCTTCGATGAGGGAGTTCCAGTTCTATCACTATCTGTCGATATTGCGTTTCTAATTGCTAATGCTATACATTTTATTGCAGACTCAACTTTATGATGATCATTGTTTCCATATTTTACAATTACATGAATATTTGCTTGAAGACTTTGAGAAAATGATTGAATAAAGTGATAAATGTCTTCTGCAGCCATATCTTCAATTCCTTCTTTGTCTATTTTTAAATCGGCAACTTGAAACGGACGTTTGACTAAATCTACTGCTGAATATGCTGCTGCATCTTCCAAATTTTTAACCAAATCTATTGCTGAATATGACAATGCATCATCCATTGGAACCATTGCAAATCCAAATCTCTTTATTCCTTTTCTGTCTCCTAAAGCTTTGTTAATTGCTTCACCAAGTGCCAATGCAACATCTTCAGCTGTATGGTGTATTAAATCACCCGTAGCTTCGATTTGTATATCTATTAAACTATGAGTTGCAAAGGAAGTAATTATATGATCTAAAAATTTTATTGATGTATCCGCCTTGATATTTCCATTTCCTTCTAATTGCACATTTACTCTTATATCGGTCTCCTTAGTTTTTCTTGATACTTCAGCTTCTCTCAATTTAATCACTAATTAATTCCGGTATATCGTTAATATTACTTATTATTATATCTGCTTTATTATCCATGAATAATTTTATTTTATTTTTTTCCGACCTTGACGTCCCATATATGCCTGCAAACAAATATCTATTATTTTTATTAGAGTCAGCTGCTTGTGTCATTAAAAGGTCCTCCATTGAATCTCCAACATAAAGAATATCTCCTTTAGATTTTAATTTCGACGCAGATCTTTTCAACACAGTTGGATTTGGCTTATCAAATTTAGTGTTATTTTTTTGTTCTCTTGCTAAATCCTCAATAAATTCATTTCCTTTACTGTTAAAATACCTATATAGACCCTTTAGGGTTATTTTTGTACCAATTTGTCCTCTTCCTGATACAATTGATATTTTATTTAGAAATTTCTTCTTTAAAATAATTAACGTCTCTCTTTTTACAATAATTTTTTCATTTTCAATTGTACCTTTTCTATTAAAATTAATAAATTTCTTTTTTCTAACTTTTTTGATAAAATTTTTTCCATAAAAAAATTCATCAAATACATTTATTATAATATTTATTTTACTATTTTTTGGATAATTTAAGAATTCTTTCATGACTTTTAAAAATTTTCTTTGTTCATTATTTAATCCAATCATAATTTGATTTTCAATAGATTCTAATTCTATATCCTTTATTTCTTTTGCAAATTTATTTAATTCATTTATATATTTTTGATTAACAATTTTTATATTTGATTTTTTATTTATTTTGTTAATTTCTGTTTTTATTAATTGTAATTTTATAAATGAGTTTATATTCTTTTTTTTGTTAATTTTTTGATATTCAATTTTATATGATTTTGTTAAATTTTTTGGCATCATGGATGCAATTTTTAATATTATTACATAACAGCATTTGTAATCATTATTGAATCCACCTGTTTGTCTGAATAAATCTATTGTTGTTTTTGATATTTTGAATTTTGAAAATTTCTTATTGATCATATTTTTTAATATATATGATATAGTGAGTTCTATACATTTATCATATGATTTTTTTGTATCAATTAATACTCCGTCACAGTCAAAGATAATTGTGTCTATATTTTTGATTTTATTTTGTGAAATTTTTTGATATATGGGTTTGTTGTTGATTGTTTTTTTTTGATATTTCTTTGACATTATTTTTTTATAAACCTCACTTTTGCAGATTTACCGTGATTGAATAATCCTTCCTGTTCAGATAGTATTTCAATTTTTTTCAGATTGTTTTTGAGGCTAGTTTTTGTTGTTTTTGCGATAAAGAATCTTCTTGTAAAGTCTATACTTGATAATGCAGAATAAAATTTTGCTGATCCTCCTGTAGGTAATACATGATTGGTTCCTAACCCATAATCGCTGAATGCAGCTGGTGTATAATTTCCCACAAGTACTACTCCACTTGTTGTTATTTTCTTTGCTACCTTGTCTTGTTCCTTTGTCATAATTTCTAGGTGTTCAGGCGCGAAATCATTCGTAAAATTGATACATTGTTGTATGCTGTTACAACGCACAACGAAACCATTTTTTAATAATGATTTCTTTACAATCTCTTTACGTTCTATATTTGGTAGTCTTTTTTTAATTAATTTAATTACATCTGATGATAGTTTTTTTGATGTAGTCACGACTCCACACAAACTATCTAAACCATGCTCAGATTGAGCAAATAAATCATTAACGATTAATTCTTTATCTGCAGTATTATCTGCAATTATTAATAATTCTGAAGGTCCAGCAGGTAAATCTATTCCAACTTTCTCTGAAATAATTTTTTTTGCTTGATAAACAAAGTAATTTCCTGGACCAACAATTTTTTCTACCGGTTTTATAATGTTTGTTCCATAACCCATTGCAGCAATCGCTTGTGCTCCTCCAACTTTGTATATCTCGTTTATGTTACAAAGATCTGCTGCAACCAATACTGATGCACTGATCTTCTTGTCAGAAGATGGTGGTGAACATACTATTATTCTATCTACCCCTGCTATTCTTGCTGGTACTGCTGACATAATTAATGATGAAGGATATACTGCTTTACCTCCTGGGACATAACATCCTACGCTATTTATTGGGACTGAATTATATTTTATGAAACTTTGTCCATTGTTTATCATGACATTTTTTACACTACTTTTGAACGCCTTCATTATTTTTTTCTCTGTCATTTCAATAGATTTTTTCAGATTTTTTAATTCTTTTACAATTATTGGATCAAGTATTGTATATGCTTCTTGAATCTCTTTGTTTTTTACCTTTAGTTCATTGACTGTAAGTCTTACTTTATCAAATTTTAATGAATATTTTAATAATGATTTATCTTTGTTTTTTTCTACATCGTTCATTATTTTTTTTACATATTCAGAATCATTGGAACCATTTGTTTGTCGACGTATGTTTTTTGTTGTTTGTTCGATAGTTGATGATTTTCCAATTTCAATATATTTAATCAAAGATTGTTACCTTCTTCTTCATAGATCTTCTCTAATGGCAATACCTGTGTTGGTTTGTGTACAATTAATCCCTGTACATATTTGCGTAAAGATGGCAATATTTGAGCAAATTCTTCCTTTGATATTATTGTATTTAGAGAATACCAGTCATTTTTCGATAATTCGCTAATTGTTGGAGATTCAAGCGACGGAATAATCTTTAAAACACGATTTAAGTTCTCTTTTTTTACGTTCATAAATATATGGATCCTGGTTTTTGCTTCTACAACTCCCTTGAATAAAGTAACAACGTCATAAATTTTTTGACGTTTTTTTGGATCTTTTAATGATTTTTTATTTGCGATTAAACATGCAGAAGATTCCATTATTACATCAGTGACTTTGAGATTATTCTGTGCTAATGTAGAACCTGTTTCAATAATATCAAATATTACATCTGCTTCTTCAGGAGGTTTTGCTTCTGTTGCACCGAATGAAAACATGACGTTTACTTTTTTATTTATACCAGAGTTGAACCATGGTGTTGTAATTAGTGGTGATTTTTTACCAAATTGTTTTTTGTATACTTCGTTGTCTAGTAGATACTCTTTTGCTATGTTCAAGTATTCCGTTGAAATTCTTAAAGGTTTTTTATTTTTTATATAATCTGATAATACTGCTGAAAAATTCTTGTTTTTGTTTGATTTTGGCAACGCAATTACAATTCTGACTTTTCCATATTCAAGATTTAATAAATTTACTACATCTGATTTGTTTTCTCTTATCCAATCCTCTCCTGATATACCGATATCCTGATTTCCTTCTTGAATATTTTTAGGAATTTCTTGAGGCCTTAAGATCTTTATACTAATATCATTGTCATTGATTACTGGTCTATAAGTTCTTGTCTGACCTTTAATTATATATCCTGCAGATTCAACGAATTGGTATGTTGCTTTTTCCAAAGAACCTTTTGGTAATGCTAATTTAATCACTGACATTTTACATAATCCCTCTTGGTATTAACAGAAATTAGTGAGAACTTGCTTAATAAATATAGTAAATTTGTATAGTCGATACTGAAGTATTTGCAAAACCAATTATTCGTTATGAAGGCAATACCTCATTTTCAATTTAGTTTTTATTGAATCCTTTATTTAAGTATTTACTGTTAATATTAACTAATTAATTAGCAGGGGTAGCGAATCTTAACAGAGCGAAGCCAGGTCAACCGCGGATAATTATTAGCGGAAAGGACTCAAGATCGGCTTGTTGAGATATCCTCTCCTCTAGAGGTTCATGGGTTCAAATCCCATCCCCTGCACTTTCTATCGATACTTTTTTTGACTGGAATATACTTACAATTATTATGATTATTGAATTTAATGGCAACACTCCAAAAATTCAATCTGATGTGTTTCTTGCTAGCAGTGCAGATATTATTGGTGATGTTGTATTAGCAAATGATGTAAGTGTCTGGTATAACTCTGTAATTCGTGGAGATTTTAATTCGATTATCGTCGAGGATTCCTCCAATATCCAAGATAATAGTATCCTACATGTTGATGCTGATGAACCTCTTAGTATTGGTAAAAATACAACAATTGGTCATGGATGCATAATACACGGATGTACAATTGGAAATTCCTGTTTAATAGGAATGGGATCACTAATCATGAACCGCGTTACAATTGGTTCTAACTGTATAATTGGTGCAGGTACTCTGATAACACAGGATACAAAAATTCCTGATAATAGTGTTGTAGTAGGAAGACCTGGAAAAATTATCAGACAGATTACTCAATCCGATTTGGCATATATTAATTCTAATGCCAAAGCTTATGTGTCTCTTAAAAACAAATACCTTAATCGTTAATTTATTATTCTTTAATAAATTCTAACGATATTGAATTAATACAATATCTTTTACCTGATGGAAACGGCCCATCATCAAATACATGTCCTAGATGAGAATCACATCTTTTACACAGTACTTCCGTTCTAGTCATTCCTGCTGTCTGATCAATTTCAAATCTCACTGAATCACTATTATACGGTTCAAAAAAGCTTGGCCAACCAGTTCCCGAATCAAATTTTGTATTTGATTTGAATAAATTATTATTACAACATATGCATTTGTAAACCCCTTTGTCCTTTGTTTCATAGTATTTACCACTAAATGGAATCTCTGTTGATTTATTACGGCATACATCAAATTGTTCATCAGATAAAATCTCCTTCCATTCACTCTCATCTTTCCATGTCCATTTCATCAAATCCACCAGTTCCTCCAAAGTTCCTTGCGCTGTTCTTGTACGTCTTCCCAAGTCCATTTCATCTTAGTGTATCTATCCACCATACTAAAATTTAGTTGTAAATTGTTATAACTTTTAGTGAAATTTCATTATGAGATATGGGCCCGGAGGGATTTGAACCCACGACTTTTGGTTATCTTCTATGATCCGAAGACCAACGCCCTATCCGGGCTGGGCTACGGGCCCAACAATAATTACGTAATTTACTATAAAAGTAAAGATTAATGAGAAAAAGATATTCCATATTAATTCCTTTAATCTTATTAGATGTGTGAATAGATAATTGGAAGAAACAACTGATCTTGTAAATGCTATAGAAAGCAAAAAAGGATTCTTGATTAAAGATAATGATTCTCGTCAAGCATTAAAACTTCATGGTTTTGGAGACGGAAAAAAACACGGATTGTTATTAAGGGATTATGAAGCTCTTTTCTTAATTTATACTACGAAATTAGCGGTGCTTCGGGATGAAAAAATACTAACTTTTAATGACATTCTAGAAATTGCCTTATCCAGAGATAATTCTGCTTGGACAAAGTTCCTAATTTATCGAGATCTTCGAACACGCGGATATGTAGCTAAGGAAGGTTTTGGTTTTGGAGCTGATTTTAGAGTTTATGCTAAAGGCGAGTATGGGTCTAAAGCAGCTAAATATGTAATTTTTGCAATGAATGAAGGTACGGAAATTAATGTGTCCTCTCTGATGGAATCTGTTCAACAAATTTCTCGTATGGGTAAAACTCCAATTATTGCTGTTGTTGAACGACGAGGAGAAGTAATTTATTATCATTTAGCCAAATCTAGATTTCGTGACTTGATTTGATCTTTACTAATTTGTTTGCATTATTTTCGTTAACACGTCCAATTAATTCACTTATGATAGGTTTAGCTGTTGTTGTGGGTATTGCAATAGGATCTCCTGAACTATTATTTTCTAGATTAGCTTTATCTGGATTTATTACAGGCTTTGCAATTTCTGGTTATTCAATGGTAATTAATGATGTTTATGATATTGAAATTGATAAAATTAATCAACCTAAAAGACCTCTACCTCAAGGAATAGTTTCTATTCGTTCTGCACTCATTTTATCTCTGATTCTACTGTTACTTGGATTGTTTAGCTCTGTGTTGATTTCATATAATAATGCTCTAATTGCTACTGTTTTTGCTTTGTTATCTTGGTTCTATAATCTTTGGGGTAAAAAGAACGGTATTATAGGTAATTTTATAGTTGCATCATCTATGTCTATTCCATTTATTTTTGGTGGAATTATTACAACTGGAAGCTTATCTCTCCTTGTATTATCTATATCTATTATAGCATTTCTTTCTGGTGTTGGTAGAGAAATAATTAAAACCATTTCAGATATTGAAGGTGATAAAGTTAAAGGAATAAGATCAATTGCTATAACTTTTGGACCGAAAATTGCTGCAAGAATCGCATCAGTGTTTATCTTTTTATCGATTATAGTTTCTTTTGTTCCGATATATTATGGATTGATTGAATTCTATTATTTACCATTACTTTTGATTACTGATTTGCTATTCATGTATTCTATTTATCAAATCTCTTTAGAGTCTTCAAAGAAACAATCACTCAAAACCAAGACTACTATTTTATACGCAATGTTATTAGGATTAATTACATTTTTATTTAATAGTCTTACCTGAAGTGATTTTGTATGTGGACTGAAAAATATAGACCTGTTGATCTTGGAAAATTGATTGGCAACGATGATGTGAGAGGGAAATTTAATCAATGGTTAAGAACTTGGAAAACCTCGTCTAAACCAGCTTTATTACAAGGCCCTCCTGGAGTTGGTAAAACAACTTTAGTGTATGCACTTGCTAACGAGCTCAATTATAACATTGTTGAATTTAATGCAAGTGATACAAGAACAAAAAAGAAACTTCAAGCTTCTCTTGGCCCACTTCTCCAATCTTCCACACTTTTTAACGAAACTTTATTGATTTTACTTGAAGAAATTGACGGTCTTTATTCCCGAGCAGATTATGGAGGTTCTGATTTCTTATTAGATCTTATTGAAGAGATAAATCTTCCTTTAGTCTTTACTTGTAATTCATCCGATTCAAAGAAACTTTCAAAACTGGTTAAAAAATGTCAAGTATTCAAGTTTAAACAGATTCCTCCTAGAGAAATCAGCTTATTTCTTGAGAATATTGCAAAAAATGAGGGGCTTGACATTTCCTTAGATGATATAATAAAAATTTCAATGCGTTCTGACGGTGATTTACGATATGCTTTAAACTCCCTTCAAACCAATGATTTGAATGATCAAATGTCAAATTCATTTTCTTTTAAATCTCTTACTCTTGAACAAAGTATTCGTGGTTATCTTTCATCACCTGAACCGTCTGACGCAATGGGTTTCCTTTATGCTACAAATTCTACACCGAATGATGTTCTTCGTGCTATATTTAGTAGTGTGGTTTCAAACAAAATTCCTACTCCTTTACTATCGAAAATTTTGGTTGAGCTTTCTGAGTTAGATATTCTTCTTGGACATATTCTCAAAACCCGTGATTGGAGACAATTACGTTATTTTAATTCATTCTTAATTTATTCGTTATTTGAACATCTAAATAATCAAAAAATTTCTTTCAGCTTATACCCAAATTCATGGCCCTTACAATTACGCATTTGGAATGATAGTAGAAGTTTCCGCGTATTAACTCAATCCTTACATAAGCATATGAAAGAATCTTCTGATAATATCATTGAGTTGATCCCATTTTTTTTGATTATTCTCTTGAAACACGAAGATCGAGATAATTTTCTTCTTCGATTGGGGTTGGAAGAAAAAGATATCAATGCAATTAATCGCGAGCTTAAAAATTTTTCAAAACTGTATTAAGGTGTTATTTCCTTTTTATTGTTCATATACGGTTGTAATACTTTGGGAATTGTTATTGTACCGTTTTCATTTTGATAATTTTCAATTATTGCAATTAGCGTGCGTTCAGTTGCTGTTACCGTACTGTTTAATGTATGAACCAATAAGCTTTCCTCATGTGGTTTATTCCTAAACTTTATTCCAAGCCTTCGAGCCTGATAATCTGTACAATTGCTACATGAAACAATTTCTCTATAGTTGTCTTGACCAGGTAACCAAGATTCTATATCGTAAGTTTTTGCGGCCACTTTTCCCATATCACCTGAACTTAATAACATGATTCTGTAAGGTATTTCTAATTCTTTATAGAATTCCTTTACATCTGACAAAATTTTTTCATGCTCGTCCCCTGATTCATCTGGTTTGGTAATTGAAAATACTTCAACCTTCTCAAATTGATGAACTCTAAATATTCCTTTTGTATCTCTTCCATGTGACCCTGCTTCCTTTCTAAAACACGGACTTATTGAAACATATTTTAATGGTAATTCATCTGTAGAAAATATCTCATTTGCATGCATTGCTGCTAATGGATGTTCAGATGTACCAATTAAATACAAATCTTGATCTTCAATCTTATAAATTACTTCTTCGAAATCAGATAATATTACTGCTCCACTCATTGACTTTCTATTCATTAGATATGGAGGTTGTATCATGACATATCCTTTTTTATTCATGAATTCTAACGCAAATGAAATTAATGCATAATTTAATTTTACTAATTGATTCTTTAGAAAGTAAAATCTTGAACCTGAAATTTTTCCTGCTCTTTCAATATCAACTAAATTGTTTTTTATAGATAGGTCGATATGATCAAGTGTGTTTTCCAATTTCTTTTTTTTGCCCCATTTTTCAATTTCAATATTTGAATTTTCATCTTTTCCTATGGGAACTGAGTCATGAATTAAATTTGGTACTGATTCTAGTTGATCTTTGTATTTTTCTTGAATTTGATTTTTTTGTGTAGTTAATTTATCGATTTGTGTCGAAATCTCTTTCATTTTAATTAGTATATCTGATATGTCTTCATTTACTTTCTTTTTTTCTGATATCTTGGAAGATATCTTATTTCTTTCCATTTTGAATGATTCTAATTCTGTGATTATTGCCCTTCTTTCCTGATCAATTTCTAATAATTTCGAAATATCAATTTCTACATTTCGATTTTTGAGCATATTTCTAACTATTTCTGGTTTATCTCTAAATAATTTCTGATCAATCAAATTATTTCACCTTGTCTAATGTTTTATTCGTCATGTCTATCATTGATAAAACTTCATCTACAGTATTTAACAAAGATTCTAATGCGGAACTAGATTTAAAGTAAAGTTCTAATTTATTTCCATTTACTTTTTGGTTCATGATTAATCCTTCTGGAAAATCCTTATTATCCGGATCCAATGATTTTGCAATAATAGAAGCTGAGGCTTTTCTTGTGAATTGAATTGATATGTTGATTTCTGTAATTTTTTTCATAGTTTAATTATTTTTTGATAATCAATCTATTGAATTTATGTTAATTGTGCAACTACTGATTTATATTTCCAATCTTTGGAAATGATATTTTTCCTTTTATAGTACTTTGATAATCTGTGTACTTTTGCTTCTAATAGTTCTAAAGATCTAACATTTTTTCTATCTCCTTTGTTTACTTTTAAATGACTCTGGAGACTTACTGCTCTTTTTACTAATGCTTCAAGATCTTCTGGTATTTCTTGTTTAATTTTATTATCTAACATAATTTGTTTCATTTTTTTCCCTGTAACTGATTTAATTGATGGAATTGCATATTCATTTCGTAATTTTATTCCTATTTGACTTGGACTTAATCCTTCTTTATCCATCTCAACGACTAATTCATTTATTTGTTCAGGTGTAGTTTTAACCCAATCAGATTTTGGATTCATTGGTTTTATTGACTGCGATTTTCCTCTACTTTTACCATGTACTCTGGTCATTATCCTCTCTCAGTATGAGATGTTTTTAGTCATAAATCTTACGATTATTCATGATTTTTTCTCAGCCATTCGGCAAATGCACGTGTTGCCTTGGATCTATGTGATACTTGGTTTTTCTCCACTAGAGACATTTCTGCATAAGTTTTGTTTTTTCCTTTTGGAATAAATATTGGATCATAACCAAAACCCTGATCACCTTGTAAGTTTGTTGAAATCTTTCCTTCAGTGATTCCTACAAATTTCTTTATAATTTTACCGTTTTCACCAAACACTAATGCAGAATGAAATTCAGCTGTTTTATCATCTCTATTTTTAACTAGTCTTACTATTCCTCCTAATCCTAGGGTTTTATACACGAAAGATGAATATGGACCTGGAAATCCATATAATGAATTAATATACATTCCTGCATCTTCTACTAAAAATGCATCTTTTGTTTTTGTTGCAATAACTTTTGCAGAATGTTCGGCAACATTTAATACGCTAAATGCTTGAATTTCTATTCCCTTTATATCAACCACTCGTAAATCTAATTCATATTCATCTAATATGGTTCTCATTTCTTCATATTTGTCTAAATTTTTTGTCGCTAATTGAATTTTTTTCTTAATCAACTCTTGCATACCTTCCTCTCATTTCAATTTTTTTTACAATAGAAAAAATTTCTTCGGTTTGATTCTTCATAACTGTTTCATATCCTTTTTTAAAATTACTAAATACTATGTTCGAAACATCATTATGTGCACTTTGTAAAATTCCTTTAAATAATCTAATATCTACTCCTTTGTCTTCTAATTTTTTACTTGTCAGGGACAATCCAAAATCAATTAAACAAATACTCTGATTATCTCTTATTATCATATTCGATGTAGTCAAATCTCCGTGAATTATATTGTTTTGATGTAAACAACCTACTATTCTGCCTATTTCTTTCCCAATTTGTCTTTTATCAGTTTCTTGAGTGTTCAAAGAATCTTTAACTTTAGTACCTATCACATTTTCCATAATTATTTCAGCACGTTTTGGATCCACAAAATATATAGCTGGAATGTCTAATTTGTCTCTTATTTTATTCATAATATTTACTTCCTTTAGTGTCCTACTTGACCTGATGAAATTATCTATTTCTTTTCGTCTATATTTCTTACTTTTTCTTTGCTTTGAAATGGCTGATATTCCATACCATTTAGTCATAATTATTGTTGCTTCTGCTCCTACGTTAATTATTTTCGCCATTTAGCCTCTACCCTATCTAATCTCCATGATTGTTTAACCCAACTTTCATGAACTGAAACTTTAATTCCACTATTTAATGCCAATAATCCTGTCCAAGCAATTTGAGCTCCACAATCTCCAGAGTAATTTCTTGGAATTACAGATAATTTTGCTCCTCTTTCCTTACACATTATCTCAAATATTTCTTTTAGACGTGTACTTGCTGCTACTCCTCCTGTTATGATTACCTCGTCTTTCTCTAAGAAAGACAAAGCTCTTTCTGTTACTTCCGCTAACATTGAATAAGCAGTTTCTTGAATAGAAAAACTTACATCCTCTATACTTTCCCCACTATCAATCATCCTTTTTGCAGCTGATAATATTCCAGAGAAAGAAACATCGTTTCCCTTTACTGAATATGGTAAACTTAGATAGTTATTCGATTTTTTTGCTAATCCTTCAATTACTGGTCCTGCAGGTGAACTATAACCTGCATATCTTCCAATTTGATCAACTAATTGGCCTATTGTAAGATCTAATGTTTCACCAAATGCTCTCCATTTTCCTGAATTGAAAGCGTTTATCATTGTATGCCCACCTGATACTAAAAGATTTACTGGATCATTTGCTCCAGTTAATAAACAACCTAATTCAATATGCCCGATTGCATGATTGACTGGAATTAATGGTTTATTTAATTTTAATGATAATGCACGAGCTGCGGTTGCTCCTACTCTAAGACATGGTCCTATCCCTGGTCCGGCCGAATATGCAACAAAGTCTATATCTGAATATTTGATTTTTGCATCATTTAGAGCACTGTGTATGACTTCATTTGCTATAGCAGAATGGTGTCTAGATGCTTCACGCGGATGTATTCCTGACCCTTTCGGAGCTTTGTATACATCCTTTACATCTGACATAATGTTCCCATTAGAATCTATAATTGATACTCCAAAAGTATGAGCAGTTGACTCTATACCTATTCCAATTTGTTGTTTTGTCATCAGTTAAGATTTAAGACTAGCAATCATGAATATATTTCTAATTATATTGCGAAAAATCCACAATAAACTTACATTTCGAACCTTGGAAATTGCTTTTGTCATTCACGAAACTGAAAATATTGATATTTTAACGTTAAATTTGAATGCTATATTGGGATTGGTCGATAGTGATTACAAAATTAAAAAAACTGAAGGACATCATGGTAATATGATCAAATTCGTACAAGTCTATCTTGTCCGCAACAGAGTTCAGGACGTTATTGATAAGATTTTATCTCTACTTGCTGTTGTTGATAAAGAAGATATTATACAAAATATTGAAAGCTATCTGGACAGTCGTTTTACTTTCTTTCTACGTGTTAATAAACAAGAAATACCTAACAAAAAACTTGTTTTGTCTTATGACGATTCAATACGGATTAAAATGAAACCTAGTATGAAATTAAGTCAAAGTAATGCACATAAATTCTATGTAGATATGTTGGAGGATTCTTTATGAAAGTCAAAACGCGATATCTTCTTACTGATGTCACTGATTATAAAATAATTAAATCTCTTGATATCTCTGATATTAGAATAATTAGAAATAATTTTACTTCTAATATTATTATAAAAGTCCGACTTGCTAATCTTAATCAAGTAAAACTTCAATTAACAAAACAAAAAATCAAGGTTCTTAAAATCTCTGGTACACTTAAATCACTAAAAAATCAGAACAATTAAATTATTCTATATCGTATTATAACTTGGGATGAAGTATTAGTCGCCCCAGACTGAATTCAGATGAAGCTCCGGGATTTAATATCCCCTTTTAGTTTGAATTATGAAGACACTGCGACGAAACTGACCACTATTTTCTTAATGAAATTATTATGTTTATTATGCCGAATGAATTTCCAAATAATATTAACCCTATACCGAGTCCACTTGGTATTGTTGCGAATTCCATTATTGTTCCTACTACAAATTCTGACATTCCTGAATACGCTGCCGCTGCTCCGACATAACCTCCCCAATACATAAAGATACATGTTAATAATGCACCAATTTCTGATAATATTATTTGTGCATATGAAATGTTGGTATTAATATTTTCAATTTTGTACAATGACTCAAGTAAATAATAAATAAATGACCATATTGCGAATCCAATCACTGCTGAAATTACAAACGCAAAATATCCAATTATCATGTAAATTCCTGGCCATTCAGTAATTAAAATTGGAAAAGCTAATTGTGGGATTAATATGGGAAATAAAAATATTATTGCTGTTAACGTATTCAATATTGACATTTTAAAAAAGTAATTTACTATGGTTTTTGTTTTTATCATGTTTTATTTTTCTCCCAAGATAACATTCCTTTTGTTATTAGAATTAATGAGTATATTGTACCACTTAAAATTATAATTAAAGATAAATCTCTCCAAATTTTTAAATCCTCTCTAAATGTTTGTACTTCTAATTGACTTAATAATAATAGAAACAAAAGTCCAAAAATTATAGTAAAAATACCCCATAGTATTGATATATTTGATTTATTTTTTCTTTCAATAAAATAATAGAATAGTAATCCTGTTGGGATTAAAACAAATGGAATTATGAGATATGGATTTATAAGAATTAAAAAATAAATTGGATAAATCAAGTGTTTATAATAGAGAAGTAATTATATTTGAAAATTTATTTCCCGGATAAATATAGAATTTATATTAAATCTATTTGTTAAACAATCTGACATGCCTGATTCTCTAACTATTGATTTAAAAGATTTAAGATCTTCTGACGGGCCATCTGTTGGAGGGAAGAACGCTAATCTTGGAGAATTACTAAATGCAAACATTCCTGTTCCCGACGGTTTTGCTATAACTACTCTAGCATATCAACAATTAATTCTTAATACTGATATTAAAACTGAAATTGTTGATCTGTTAACTGAACTTGATGTAGATGATTTTGATTCGCTAACTTCTACTAGTCAGAAAATTAGAATATTAATTGAAAATATTACATTACCTGAAAATCTAAAATCAGAAATTTTCTCTTCTTATAATTCTTTAGGAAATGACGTAGAGGTTGCTGTTCGTAGTAGTGCTACTGCTGAAGATCTTCCTTCTGCAAGTTTTGCCGGGCAAATGGATTCTTTTTTGTATATTAAAGGATACGAAAATGTTTTAACTGCTTTTAAAAAATGCCTTAGTTCTATTTTTTCTCCTCGTGCTATTGCTTATCGCCACGAAAAAAACTTTGATCATTTTCTTGTTCATGCAAGTGTTACAGTACAGAGAATGTTAAACCCTGAATCTGCTGGTGTTATGTTTACACTGAATCCTGTTACTGGAGACCGTGATGTAATATATATTGAAAGTTCTTGGGGTGTTGGTGAAACAATTGTTCAAGGAAAAGTAGAACCTGATTCCTTTATTCTAAACAAACATGATTTATCTATTTTAGAAAAAAACATTAGTAATAAAAAATTAATGACCATTCGTGGTTCAACCCAAGGAAAATTTTCAATTGCAGACCGAGCTTCTGTGACCGAAGTTGATATACCTAAAGATTTACAAGATAAACAATCAATTGATGATCATTTTGTAAAACTTTTAGGTGAATTTGCTCAGAAAATCGAAGAACATTATAAAAAACCAATGGACATTGAGTGGGTATATGAAAAAAATTCTAATTCTATTTCCATTGTTCAAGCTAGACCTGAAACTATACATTCCCAAACATCTACTAGTCCTTCAGTTTTGCTTAAAGGAATAGGTGCGTCATCTGGAGTTAGTTCTGGACTAGTTAATGTTGTATTGGATTTTTCTCAAGCATCGAAATTTATTGATAAGCAAATCCTTGTTACTAGGATGACTACACCTGATTGGATGCCTATTATTAAAAAATCAGCTGCTATTATAACTCAATCTGGTGGTGCTACTGCCCATGCTGCAATTGTTTCTCGGGAATTAGGAATTCCTTGTATTGTTGGGGTTAAGGATGTGACTACTGTTCTCCAATCAGGTCAGGAAATCACAGTTGACGGTTCTTCAGGTTGCATATATGAAGGTATAACTGAAGTCAAAGATAATCAATCAAATCAATCTCAAGTTTCTTTGCCATTAGAAAGTGAATCTTGGCCAGTTACTGCAACTAGTATTTATATGAATCTAGGTATTCCTGACCAGATTGAAAAATTGAAAGGTCTACCATTTGATGGCATTGGTTTAATGCGACTTGAACTTCTTATTGTTGACGAGGTTAAAAAACATCCTCTTCAACTTATTGCAGAAAATAATGAAGAAAAATTTATTCAAGCTATAGTTGATGGTGTATCTAAAGTCGCTGGTACTATTTTTCCTCGTCCTGTTGTTGTACGTTTTAGTGATTTTAAGACTAATGAATATAGCAATATGATTGGAGGAGACAAATATGAAATGGAAGAAGCTAATCCAATGATTGGTTGGCGAGGAATTTCTAGATATGTTAGTAAGGAATATGAACCTGCATTTCGTTTGGAGTGTCAAGCAATAAAAAAAATTCGAAATAACGGAATGACAAATGTTTGGGTAATGTTGCCTTTTGCACGGACAATTCCTGAAGTAATTCGAACATTAGCAATTATGAAAGAAGAAGGCTTGGAACGAAGTGACGATTTTAAAGTTTGGTTAATGGCCGAAACTCCTAGTTTGGTTATTCAAGCAGATGATTTTGCAAAATTATGCGACGGTTTTTCTATTGGCAGTAATGATTTAACTCAACTTATGTTGGGTGTGGATCGTGATTCTGAATTACTTTATAATATGGGTTATTTTAATGAACGTGATCCTGCGGTATTGAAAGCAATAAAATCTCTTATTAAATCTGCACATGATAACGATATTACTATTTCAATCTGTGGACAAGCTCCTTCCAATTATCCTGATTTTGCTACAATGTTGGTCAAAGAAGGTATTGATAGTATTAGTGCAAATCCTGATTCTGTAATACGAACACGTCGTTCTGTTGCTGGCGCTGAAAGAAAGGAACTTCTTAGGCTTAGAAAATCTAATTCTGATTCTGTTTAATTTTTAAACTTGTGATTATGGTAATTCTTTTCCTTCTACGCCTAATTGAATTCTGGCAATTGAAGGACCTATTCCTGCTTCATTCTCAGCATTGTCTCCTGCTCCGATATCGAAATTAAGAATAAAAATAGATTCTCCAGAAAATGCTACACTAGATGGAAATTCTAATGGTCCTGTGTTGTCATTTTTTGTAATCTCAATGATTCGTCTATCTTTATCGTCTGGCATAATTGCTATTAATGCATTTCTTCCATTAACTGCTACCCATAGATTTCCTGCTTTATCAAATGCTAGACCATCTGCACCGATTAAAGCTTCATGACTCCTCCAGACTGTTACAGATATTATTCTTCCGTCTTCTTTTCTAGTTTCAACTTGATGAATAACTCCATTTCCAGTGTTTGAAAAGTATAACGTTCCATCTTCAGCTATTGCCATTCCATTAATACCAAATGGTAATTGTTGATTTCTTGATAATAATTGATTTGCAAATTCTCTTTTCTCCCTTGTTTTCATATCGACTTCCCATAATACTCCTCCTATACTGTCTGATACAAACATTCTTCCGAATCTATCAAATGCTATGTCGTTTGTAAAGGACATACCAGTTACAAAGACCGTTGCGTCTCCTGGTGAACTTGAACTAATTTTGTCTGCATCTAATTTCCATACTTGTCCACGTCCTCCTGTTGCGACGAATATGTTTCCATCTTCATCGAATTTAATTCCTAAAAGATTAATCGCATTTCCATCTTGATCTGGAACTTGTCCTACTTTTACTGATTGCCCAGTAGCAGAATTAATACGTAAAATTTCTCCTTGATTTGTTCCTATATACAAGTTTCCTTCTTTGTCTGAAGTAATTGATTCAGCAGTTATAGTAATTTCATTTGACGCCGGATCTAAATCTACTAGTAGTTGTGGTTTTAGTCCTGGTCTTGGGTCATAGTTTACTTGACGAGGCATTAGTACTCCTACTGTAATTAATAATACCGCAAATAACACTACAACAATAAACATATTTCTTCTAGATTTTTTCTTACTCTGCATATACGCTGGATTTCCAATAGCCATAATATTCTCCCTTAGTTTTCATTCCTTTCCTTCTTTATAGGCATTTTGTTCATATTAACAATCTTTAATTAGAAAATTACCTATATATTCAATAAATTGGATAATGTAGATGATATAGATAAGAAAATACTTAATGAATACCTTGATGACGCCAGACTTTCTTATCGTGAAGTGGCTAAACGTTTGAATCTTGCTGTTGGAACTATTTTAGCTAGAACAAAAAAACTTGAATTAAATAATGTTATTGTTGGTTATACTGCGCTTCTAAATCATGAAAAACTTGGATATGATATTACTGCTATTACTGAGATTAGAGTTTCAAAAGGAAAATTAACTGAAGTTGAAAAAGAAATCTCTAAGCTAACTCCTACATGTGCTGTTTATGACGTTACTGGAGAAAATGATGTAATTGTTATTGCAAAATTTAAAACTAGAAATTCTATGAGTGAGTTTACTAAAAAACTCTTGTCTATGACACACGTAGAAAGGACAAATAGTAGAATTGTCTTAAATACTGTTAAAGAAGATTTTAGATTTCAAGCATAATTCGATATCTTTAATAGGACTTTACTCTAGAAATATCTTGTGAGCCAACCTGATAATCTTATGGAAAAATATCGTGGTCCATCGAAACAATACCCAAAAGTTGAACGAAAGTTTTTCATTCGAATTATTATTGGTGTGTTAATACTTGTTGTTGGCGTTGGAGCACAAAATGTCAATGTTGCTTTAAGTCAAACTACTGTGATGGTGCCTGGTCCTGACGCTGGCGCCGGCCCTCAAGAGATTTCATCTGGAATTGAAGTAACTCAAACAGTGGGTGTTATTACATTATTAGCTGGAAGCGTTGTAAACCTCCGTGCAATTATGACATATCGTGATGAATACGGAGAAATAAAAGAAACTGAACCGCGACCTGAGATGTTGTTTATCGGTATTGCATTGATAGTTACAATTGTTGCTCTAGTTCTCGCAGGAAGTGTTATCCTTGCAGAACCTCCTCCAGTCGAACCTGTTAGACTTTAATTAAAATATAGTTTATTTTAGTAATGCTTTAGACATTTCTGTTAAAACTTGTTTAGGATCTTCTGAAGTAACAAATGCTCTACTTGCTCCAACGCCTTGCATACCTAATTCTATTGCTTTAGTTACATCTTCTTTAGTTGAAATTCCAGACCCAGAAATTATGAATATACCATCATCAATATCTCTAATTACTTTTATTGCGTCAGAAATTACTTCTGGACGTACCGTTGATATTGCTTTTCCAGTACCTATTAATTCTGGGATTTCAACGATCATCATATCTGGATGTTTTGCTGCTATAGTTTTTGTTTCTTCGGCATTACTTGCACATATACAAGATATTAATTCTGTTTCTTTACATCTTTCTATTGTTGTTGTAATTTCATTATCTGATAACGGTTTTTCAGAATGATTAATTAATGCTCCTACACATCCTGCCTGTTTCACTGATTCGGGTGTTACATGTCCTGTATTCTTTCCTGGTTTAACATAATCAATATGTTGAACAAATATGGGTATGTTGTATTTTGATATTATTGGACTTATATCCATAAATTGTGGAGAAAGAAATATAGTTATTCCTGCTTCTTTTGATACGTCATCTATTATTTTTGCCAACTTTAGAGCATTTTGTGCAGTGGCTTGCGGGTATGTCTTAAAATTAATGAATATAGTTGGTTCCTTTAAAATCAATTTCTGATTATATCTCTATTTCTTATTTAGTAAAGAAATTTGTTGTTGTACCCAAGCTTGGTATGTATCAGTTATCAATGCTTTTTTCTTTGGAGCAGCTTTCTTCTTTGAAGCAGCTTTACGTTTTGGAGCAGCTTTCTTCTTTGAAGCAGCTTTACGTTTTGGAGCAGCTTTCTTCTTTGAAGCAGCTTTACGTTTTGGAGCAGCTTTCTTCTTTG
>JACAFT010000007.1:0-37156 GCA_013378375.1 Nitrososphaerota archaeon | reverse complement strand
ATTACTAGTGCTAACAATAAAGACTAGTGTCCAATAGTATAAATATAATGACTACAAAATCTAATTAAAATGGTATACATTAGAAATAAACGAGTTAAAGGAACACAATATGCATATTTAGTAAAAAGTGTCTGGGATAAAGAAAAGAAAATTTCAAAGCAAGAAACTATAAAATATCTTGGTAAAACCAATAAAATATCATTAGACAACATACCTGTAGAATTTAGAAATCATCCAAATGTAAAAAAATTCATTGGAAGAGAATATACTGAAAAGAAACAAAACTATAATGAATTTGTAGAAAAAACACAAAAGGAACTCTTTCAGAAATTATCTGGATCAGGACCAATAGATTATTCAAAGATATACGACGATTATAAAAAAGATTTCACAATAACAGAATTTTATGATAAGATTATTAAACAAATTTTATATGAAGTGGGAGATTTATGGGATACTAATCAACTGCCTATTGGAACCGAACATGTAATCAGTAATAGATTGCTTGGTCTGCTAGTTAATCAACGTAAACATCGTAAGAAAACAACAGCAAAGAAAGGAAAAAATAAAATACTAATCTGTAATCCGTCAGGTGAACAACATAATGTAGCGTGCAATATGTTAGAATCAGTATTAAGCGACAAAGGTTATAATGTATTCAACATGTCACCGTCAACGCCAAGCAAAGATGTGCATAAATATATTACAGACATCCAACCTGATCTAGTATTAGTATCAATAACACTACCAGACAACTTACAAACTGGAAGGAAATTAGTCAAACGTATTCTAGATGATCGAAAAACATCCGTATTAGTAGGTGGGCAAGCAATTAATGAAAAAAATGTACACATGTTTAAACCAGCAGAAGTAATAATACAAGATACGAGTTTAGACAATAGTCTTAAAGAAATAAAAAATATGTTAAGAAAATAATACAGCTAAATAATTAAAAACAATATCAACAACATCAATCTTTCCTTTCCAAGGGACAAGCATTAAAAGTATAAATAAAGAAATGGGGACGGCAGGATTTGAACCCACGATCTCCCGGTCACTGCTGCTCCAAAGGTACATCATCCGTTACGTCAGTCAACCTAAGTTTTTACTATTAGCTTCTGGAGCCGTTAGCGGCACAATGTGCTGACGCCATAACCGAGCTAGGCTACGTCCCCTATTTCTAAAATCAATATTCAAGTTATAATATATATTAGCTGTATTTTGTTTAAATTAATAAATTTCCAGAAGAATCTATTTCTCCTTTTTTAATACGAGTAGAAGAAATAGGATAACCGTCTTTAGCATTTATAATATCTACAATCTCACTAATAATTGCTGATAAACCATTTAAAGTCCTAGTACGATTTAACGATTCAAGACGATGATGATTTTCAGTAGTCAATACAATAATATCAATGTCATATAAAAAACTCGCAGGACCAAAATAATCTTCTAATTTAAATATTTCAAATTTATGATTAGGAAATTTCAATTTTACAAAATTTTCCAAATTTCGAACACGTAAATTATAGTCATTCGAAGTAGTTTTATTGAGTTTGGAAACAAAATTATCTGAAGTAATACCAATAACAACATAACTAGATAATTCAAAGGTTCTTTCTAAGAGACGTTTATGACCTAAATGTAAAATATCAAATGTTCCTCCCACTGCCGCTTTTTTGTATTTATACATTATTGTAATAAGAACTTGTTTAGATTTAGATTTATCTTAATTCAAATATCCAGTATATCTTTTATTATGGTAAATAAAACAATGAGTAAATGATAAATGAACTCGGAATAGACGAGAGATTTATAAAATCAGGGAATATAGCAGCAAAAGTTAGAGATTATTTTAAAAATAAAGATCTAGTCGGAATGACAGTAAATCAAGTTTGTACTGAAGTTGAAGATATGACAAGAAAACTTGGTGCAGAACCAGGTTTTCCATGTGGAGTCTCGATAAACAGTATAACAGCACATTACAGTGGTGAATTATTCGATGAACAAATAATTCAAAATAATGATGTAATCAAACTTGATCTTGGTGCACATATAGATGGATATGTTGCAGATACTGCTACAACAATATGTTATAATCCAGAATACCAAGAATTAACTTTAGCAACTGAAACTGCACTTAATGAAGCAATTCGAAGTGTCAAAAACAAAATTTCTTCTTCCGAGATTGGGAAAATTATATCAAATACTGCAAAAAAATTTGGATTTAAACCAATAGAAAACCTTTCAGGACATTCAATTGAGAGATTTAAGATACACGCAGGAGTATCAATACCAAATGTATGGACGCCATTTGGATCTAGTTTAAAGACAGGCAATGTATATGCAATTGAACCATTCTTAACAGTAAATAATGGTTCAGGATACGTTGTTGATGGGAAAACAAAAACCATTTACATGTTATTAAAAAGAAAAAAAACCGGTGATAAAAAACTGGATGAATTCACCGAGAAAATTTGGAATAGTAGAAACACACTGCCTTTTTCTCCCAGATGGTACTTGGACGATTATAAAAAAGAAGAACTTGATAAAATATTAGATAAACTCGTATCAAAAAAGATTATGAGAGTTTATCCCGAATTGTTAGAGGCGAATGGTTCGGTAGTAGCGCAATTTGAACATACAATAACACCAACAGAGAATGGAGTAATAGTATTAACAAAAACTTAATTCTTTTTCTTAGGTTCGCCATAAATCAAAGAAATCATGAGTTTTTCATTACAATCTTTACAATCACTCGTCAATTTATGAACAATATCTCCTTCAGTAAATTCTCGTTTAGTTTGTTTTTTACATTTAGTACATTGTTCAATTGTATAGACCACTAATATTGGACTTTTTTTATCAGGAGCTCCCATTATTGGTAAAGACATCTATTGAATCACACCCACAGTATTTCCAACACCAACGATTATCACAGTATCGGTTTTTTCTGTTTTTTCTTCAATAATTCTATCAATAACGTCATGAACAGGTTTGACGCTTTCTGCAATTTCTTTTCTCATAACAGATATAGCTTCAACAATAGTTTGTTTTACTACTATTGCATAAATTGGAATATTATTTTGCGTTGCAGATTCTTCGATTTTAAACCTATCAACACCAATTCCTCCAATTGCAGCTCCAATTCCCTCTGCTATTTCCCCTGTTTTTTCTCCTTCTAATTTCAAAGCAGCATCAATCATAATCAAAAGAGAAGGTTTTTGTTTTTCTATCAATTCCTTTACAGCGTTACCTGGTTGTCCAACAGTACCAGCAGGTCCTTTAGCGGTTACTAATACAACTTTACGGTCTAAAATGGTAGATTCTGCATAAACTGTATCTATCGCGATATCATGTTTTTCTTTTTCAAGCATTAATTTTCCAACAATCAGAGGTCCAATTGCATCTCCAACTGGTTGATTTTTTTTAAAAGCAAGCATTGCTTTGTTTAATGCGTCAGCTTGTAACATGAGAAATGGGAGAATCATCTGAAGTTGAGCTAAAATAATAAGACTTTTTGCCTTTTTACCAACCAAATAAAAATGCCGTACAATTTTATAAACAAAATTAAAAGATGTTGCTATTTCAATTACGTTTTCAACAGAATTAGCTTTTAGTGTATCTAATTCCGGAATCATTTTTTTAATTTCACTTCTCATTCTTTCATCTCGTGTAGTCATAAGATGATCAAGTTTGTTAATAACTCCTGCAGGGTCCAAATCAACAGGCATAATTGTAAAATATTCTAAGAATGAGTCAAGACGTTTTACAATTTCATCTTTGTTATCCACACCTTGGGTAATATGCTCAATAGTTTCCTCTCTACTCTTTTCCTTCATTTCTTTAAGTCGACCAACAGACTTTGATACATCATTAAGTATCAACCAAGTTTGAAGTTTTTGTCCGTATAAAATTAGCAAAGCTAACGGTAAATAAATTATAGCGAGATTAATTAGTGGGTTCTCGGTTATTTGAGCACCAGCGCCTAATATTAAACTAAATTCCAACAAACCAACTCTCTAGATCACATAAAATATGTTTTCACTAGAAAATAAGGATTATTAGTAAAATTAATGTGCCGGCACCATTGCTTCACGAGACCGTTAGGACCTCACTAACACACTGGCGTCGACGGTCTTAACTTCTGGGTTCGGAATGGGACCAGGTGGAACCCCGTCGCTATGGCCGGCAACAAGTAATAATAAAAATTACACATAGATTAACTTTATCATCAATTACACAATAAAATCATATTAACGAAAAGAAACTTAGTAAATCAAGGTGAGATATTGGAGGATTATGCGGTAACGCCATGGGAAGTAAAGGGAAACATGGATTATGACAAACTAGTAAGAGATTTTGGAACGTCTTACATTGAAGAAGATTTGTTGAATAAAATAAAAAATCATACAGGAGAACTTCATTTTATGTTAAGAAGAAAGGTATTTTTTAGTCATAGAGACTTAACTTGGATAATCAATAGATACGAAGCAGGAGAAAAATTTTTCCTTTATACAGGTAGAGGACCGTCCGGGAATACTCATTTAGGGCATTTACTACCTTGGATATTTACACAACACCTGCAAGAAAAATTTGGTGCTGAATTATATTTTCAAATTACAGATGATGAAAAATATATGCATGATAGAAACTTAACTAGTAAACAGGTTTCTGAATTTTCATATGAAAACATTTTAGATATAATAGCACTTGGTTTTGATCCAAAAAAAACATTCATTTTTAAAAATACGGAATATATAAAGAAAATGTATAAAATATCTATAGATATAGCAAAACATGTAACATTTTCCACTGCAAAAAGTATATTTGGTTTTAAAAATAGTTCAAATATCGGAATGATTTTCTTTCCTGCACTACAAGCTGCAACATGTTTCCTACCTTGTGTTTTAAAGGAAAAAAATATACCATGTTTAATTCCTGCAGCAATAGATCAAGATGATTATTGGAGAGGAATAGCAAGAGAAATTGCACCAAAACTAGGATATTATAAACCTGCACAAATCCATTCAAAATTTTTACCTGGATTGCAAAAAGGTGGAAAAATGAGTGCGTCTGAACCAAACACTGCAATTTTTACTACAGATGATCTTGAAGTCGCAGAAAAGAAAATAAAAAGTGCGTTTACAGGAGGAAAAAATACAATAGAAGAACATAGAAAATTTGGAGGAGAACCAGAAATAGACAGTGCATTTCAATATCTCAATATGTTATTGGAAAAAGATGATAAACGAATGGAAGAAATAGAAAAAGACTACAGGGCGGGAAATTTATTATCAGGTGAATTAAAAGAGATTACTATCGAAAAAACAAAAGAATTTTTAAAAGAACATCAACGAAAGAGAAAAGCGGCCGAGAAAATTTTCGATAAATTTATTTTAAAAGATTAGGTGTTATAAGTGCCAGATATGAATCCAGAAAATTTTCATTTGTTAGAAAAGAAAGTACTGAAAGTATTACGTTCAAAGAATTTAGCAGATTTAGAACAAATAGTTAATGAATCGGATCTAACTATAGATCAAATTAGACGATCTATAGAATGGTTAAAAGAGAAGAAACTTGTAGATCTAGAAATTAAAGAAGAGAAAACAATATCATTAGGAAAAGAAGGTAAAAAAGCAAAGGAAAATGGATTACCTGAGAAAAGACTTGTTGACAAATTAAATAATGATGAAAAGATAGAATTAGAAAAATTATTCGCTAGATCAGACTTGGAACAAGATGAATTATCTGCGGCGCTTGGATATGCAAGAGCTGAAAAATGGATTACAATTTTTAAAGAAAATAATACAATAATGATAAAGAAAGATAATAATATTCCTAAATCGAAATTAGAAGAAATATTAAATAAAATTTCAGATCAGATGCACTTGACAAATTTTACGGAAGATGAAAGAAAAGTACTCAGGGTAATGTCAAAAAGACCCGATTATATAGTTGAAGAATTAACTAAAAAAGTCAAAGTAAGAATTACTGAAACTGGACTAAAAATTTCGGAAAAGATAGGAGACGAAGATTATACTGATGTTCTTACGCCAAAGCTATTAGAATCAGGAGAATGGCGCAATGTAAATTTCAGACCATTAAATGTTGAATCTGCATCTCCAAATATCTACTCGGGAAGAAAACACCCAATCAGAATATTTATTGATGAAGTAAGAGAAATTTTTGTGTCTTTAGGATTTCAGGAAGTTGAAGGTCCAATTGTACAATCTTCATTTTGGAATTTTGATGCATTATTCACTCCACAAGACCATTCTGCAAGAGATATTCAAGATACATTTTATCTTGATAAGGAAGAGTCAACATTGGATATTGATAAACAGATATTAAATAATGTATCAAACGTACATGAAAACGGATCAGAAACAGGATCAGAAGGATGGGGATATAAATGGAATGTAGAACTTGCCAAAAAGATGGTAATGAGAACTCATACTACATGTGTGTCAGTTAGACATTTAGCAGACAATAAACCTGTTGAAGATAGAGTATTTTCAGTTGGAAGAGTATTTAGAAATGAGAAAGTAACATTTAAGAATCTAGTAGAATTCCATCAGATTGAAGGAATAGTTGTGGGAGATAAAGTAACATTAAGAGATTTAATGGGATTACTTACAAAATTCTATAATAAATTAGGGTTTAATAAGATAAAGTTTTGGCCTTCATTTTTTCCTTATACGGAACCGTCATTACAATCTATGGTTTATCATGAAGGATTATCAAAATGGATAGAATTAGGAGGTATGGGAATATTTAGACCTGAAGTTACAAAACCACTAGGAGTAAATAATCCTGTGTTAGCTTGGGGAAGTGGACTAGAAAGACTAGTTATGTTAAGATATGGAATAGATGACGTAAGGAAACTTTATGAAAATGACCTGGATTGGTTAAGAGGAGTTCCATTATGCCCGTAGTTACAGTATATTTTGATAGATTATTTTCTATGTTAAAAGGTGAAATATCTAAAAATGAACTGGTTGATATAATACCATATTTAGGACTAGATATTGAGGAGAAAACAGAACAGTATATAAAAATAGAATATAATCCAAATAGACCAGATTATTCTACAGATTATGGTCTTGCAAGAGCCCTAAATAGTTTTTTAGATTTTGAAAAAGAATTTCCTCGATATAATGTAACTGATGGAGATGTAGATATACATGTTGATAAATCGATTGAAAGAGTAAGACCGTATATTGTAGCAGTAGTTATCAAGGGGATTAAATTAGATGATGAATCAATCAGACAAATAATAACTATGCAAGAGGATCTTCATAATGGAATAGGAAGAAAGAGAAAGAAGGTTTCAATAGGAATTCATAACTTTGATGTTATTAAAGCTCCTATAGAATACATTACAGTAGATGAATCATTTTCATTTATTCCATTAACAAAAAATAAACAAATGACAATAAGGGAAATATTAAATTCCGAAATTGGTGGAAAATATTCTAAAATACTATCAGAACACAAATTATACCCAATACTCAGAGATGCAAATAAAGAAGTATTGTCGTTTCCTCCAATAATTAATGGAGATTTGACAAAATTAGATTCAAAAACAACTAATCTGTTTATTGATGTAACAGGTACAGAACTAGCAGCTGTAAACAATGCACTATCTATATTATTTACAGCATTAAGCGATGCAGGTGGCAGTATACATTCTGTAAAAATAATTTATGATAACAGAACGGAGACCACGCCAGAAATTCCGGATAAAGTATTTGAAGTTAAATTATCTTATGCAAAATCCCTTCTAGGTTTAGAATTATCAGGAAAAGAAGTAGTAGAATATTTAAGAAGATGTAGAATGTTGGCTGAAATAGATGAAGATATAATAAAAATAAAAACACAGCCATTTAGGTTTGACTTGATACATCCAGTAGATTTAGTAGAAGAAATCGGATTAGGTTATGGGATACAAAATTTACAACCGACACTACCAGGATCTAATATGACTGGAGGATTTGATAAAAAACAGCAATTATTGACACAAACAAGAGATGTATTGACTGGATTGGGATTAATTGAGATTATGACTATAGGCCTAATTAGTCAAGAGATATTAGATAAATCCAATATAAAAAATAAGGACATTATCAAAGTAGTGGATACAAAAAGCATAGAACATGAAATATTGAAAAATTCAAACATACCTGGAATTCTTAAGACATTCTCAAGAAATATTCATAAAAAATATCCTCAACGTATTTTTGAAATCTCAAAAATTTTTCTAAAAGATAATAATACGATCAAAGAGCAATATAATTTAACAGTAGGATTAGCACATGCAACAGTAAACTTTACTGAAGCAAGTTCATACCTAAACGCAATTGGTAAACAATTATTTAATATAGACTTTCGAACAGCGGCAAGTGAAAATGAAGTATTTTTGAAAGGAAGGGTTGCAAACATCTTTAATGGAAAAACACATATAGGAATAATAGGTGAGATTCATCCCCAAATATTAGAGAATTTTGCAATACGAACACCTGTTGTATTATTTGATATCAATTTAGAGGAATTATTAAGAGAAAAGCTATTCTGAAATAATGGAAACTTTGTTCATCACAACTCTATCATGTGGATTGTCGTTTCCATCTCTAGGCATACCAACAATCTTATCAACAACATCCATACCTTCAACAACTTCGCCAAAAATTGAATACTGTGTATCAAGAAAATGTGAATCAGCTACAACGATAAAGAACTGAGAACCTGCACTATTGATGTCTTGACTACGTGCCATAGATAAAATTCCTCGATTATGTTTCAATGTTTTACTAAATTCTGCATTAACAACTGTATTAGGGCCTTTTGCAGAATGACCTCCCATACCATGTGTACGTCGATCTTCGTCTCTAGAATTAGGGTCTCCGCCTTGTATCATAAACCCTGGGATAATGCGATGAAAGGTAGTTCCGTCATAATATCCTTGGCCAGCTAATTGTACGAAATTATCAACATGTCCTGGAGCAGCATCGGCATAAAGTTGTATAACAATATTGCCAAAGTCAGTTTCTATAACAGCTTTTGGTCCTTCCATACTATTACTCGAGGAAATAAAGCCATCATCACTATTAAAGATAAAATTTGCTCCAACGAGTAGAATAATACCTATAACAGCAGTAACAATAATCCTATTATTTCCTTTTAGCATGAATCAGATTAATATATAAGATTCTTAAAGATTTCTTTTTAAAAAGACAAATAAATCATCGTATGAAAATATTATTGTGGTCATAAAGACACTGTGACGGCCAATTATGAATAAGTGTGTAAAATACGTTAATGATTTATTGGCCACCCAGCGGTGTGACAGATCATAAATAGCCCCGAGTTAAGAGGAATGGTAAGGAAAGGTATTGAACCAACCAATGATCTATGTCAGTCAGAGGCGGGGCATAATAAATATTAAAAAGGTAACGTGAGTTTAAATGTTGGGAGGATTATAAAAAAAATGAGCAAGAGTAATTTGAATAGAGAAGAATTAATACGTATATTAGAAATAAAGTCTAAAAGCTATATTTCAAGTTTTGATAAAGCATTACTCAAAGTTTTCGACGGACATAGTTGGTCAAGTTTTCATGAACCTTTAATGTATGCCACACATGGTGGAAAAAGAATAAGACCTTTGATTTTAATGTTGTCTGCAGAATCTGTCGGAGTACCAGCGGGCAAAACAGATCTCGCTTCAGTAGCAGTTGAATTGTTACATACAGAATCAATTATACATGATGATATAATTGATGAACAAATAAAAAGACGTGACAGAGATTCGTTTCATAAACGTTATGGAAACAATACTTCTATTCTAACAGCAGACTTTGTATTTGGAATTATTTTAGAGATTGCATCGAGATATAATGATCCACGAATTGCAAAAGAACTTTCACTAGCAGCAATAAGAATGTGTGAAGGAGAACAAAGAGAATTAGGAGTAAACTTAAGAAAAGTTTCGTGGGTTGAATACCTAACAATAATTAGTGAGAAAACAGCGGCATTATTCCAAACATCAGCAAAGCTAGGAGCAATAATTGGAGGAGGAAACGAAGAAGAAATTGATAGTTTAGCTGGTTTTGGATTAAATTTAGGAATTGCATATCAGATTCATGATGATATTTTAGATTGGAATGAAGACGCTAAATTTACCAACAATATAAAAACAAATGATCTAAATGATGAAAAACATGTAAATTTGAAAGAATTAAGAGAAATGGCCAATGTTTATGCAGAAAATGCAAAGAAACATCTAACAATTATCAAAGATTGTGAACAAAAAGAGTTTCTTAATGATTTAGCAGACTTTACAATTAGACGAGATTTTTAGTAAAAAAAGATATAGTAATATCATTAGTCAGATCGTATAGTAGATTTGGAAATATTCCAGTGAAAACTATTATGATAGAAGCAAAAACTAGAACTGAGACAAATGTAAGTGGTTCTTGGATTTTTTTGAGTGTGGTCTCATCCATATACATTCTTTTTATAACAAGTAAATAATACGCTACAGAAATTGCACTATTAACTAATCCAGCGAGAGCAAGCCAAGCATATCCTGCGTCAACTGCAGCTGCAAACAGCACTAATTTACTCCAGAAACCATTCAGTGGAGGAATTCCTGCCAAGCCCAATAATGACAATGCTAAACAAAAAGAAGTAATGGGCATTATTTTTGAAAGACCGTTATAATTAGATAAATCACTACCGGAAGTTTTCAATCTAACTAAAGCAGCTGCAAGAAAAGCAGAAGCTTGTAGTACAGCATGGTTGAAAGAATGATATAATAAACCAGTCAGTCCTAGATCGGTATACGGCAACACTACTATACCTATAAGAAGATATCCAGCTTGTGCAATGCTTGAATATGCAAGCATTCTTGTAATTGATTTTTGAGTAAGTGCGGCAAGGTTACCAAGAGTCATTGTTACCAAAGCAACGATAGACAGTGCAAGTGATAGATCGAAATAAAATAATGGGAATATAACTGCAAATATTCTTATTGCTGCGGCAAAACCAGCTTTCTTTGTAGCGGCAGATAATAATGCACTAACAGTTGTAGGTGAACCCTCATAGGTATCTGGAATCCACATATGGAATGGAACAATTGATAATTTAAGTCCAAGACCTGCAAGTATTGAGATAGTAGAGAATATGACAAACGGAAGCATATCAGGAGAGAGCGAAGTAAGCGATTGTGAGATTATGTCAAGGTTTGTTGAACCTGTTATTCCGAATATAATTGATATTCCATAGAGAAGAATACCAGACGATAATGCACCAAGAATAAAGAATTTAACAGCAGCCTCATTTGAGAGTTTATCTTGTTTATTATATCCTGCCAAGATGAATGTTGGAAGACTCATCAGTTCCCATGCAACAAACATAACAAGAAGATCAACTGCAAAGGAGAGCATAGTCATTCCAATTGCTGTAAATAATAACAATGAATAGTAGATACGCTCATTGGAATTACCTTTCATATAATCAAAGGAGGTTATAGAAACGAACAATGTTACCAATATAACCATAAGACTGAAGAATGAACCCAGAGTGTCATTACGAAGCAGATGAGGAACAGTAGATTCTTGAGGTGTTAGAGATAGAGTGGAAATAATTAACAGAATCAAAGAAACTAACAACGAAAGAGTGGTAATATATTGTACATATTTTAGAGATTTTTTACCAAATATCATTTCATATAGTGGTGAGGTAACTGCAACGGAAGCTAATACGATAAGAACTACTAGAGGAGTATCCAATTTAGGCTGCACCTCCAGACATTATAGCTGCATAAACAGTAGAAAATGGATTGACGACGTCGAGAATCAACCATGGTGCAATTAGAGTAAGAACCAATGGAACAAGATACAGAACTAAAGCTATAGTAGAGACATTACTTAGATCCCACTTTTTAACATTTGACTTTGGATCTGACATTACAACCCTTCTTAACATCCATAGGAAATATCCAACAGTAATAGCAGGTACAGCAACAATCAATGCATAAATTGGATTAATTTGAATTGCGCCAAGAATTACCATATATTCGCTTATGAAACTACTAAAGATCGGAATACACATAGCAGCCATAGAACCCAATATTAACAAGGTAGCTAATCTAGGACTTGAGAATTTTAGTCCTTTAATAACTGTGATATTTCTTGTTCCAGTAGCTTCGTGTAGATATCCAGATAACATGAACATGATTCCTATTGCTGCAGCATGAGTAAACATCTGGAATACTGAACCAGAAATTCCAAAAATAGTTCCAGTGAATGCACCTACCAACACAAATCCCATGTGATTAACACTAGTCAATGCAATCATTTTTTTAATGTCAGTTTGAATAATTGCAACTATTGCACCATAGAACATAGTAATTATACCAATAAGTATAAAGATCCAAGCATATTGAGCCGATGCTTCGGGAAGTAAACCTATGTTAAAACGTAGAAATCCATATCCTCCCATTTTCAATAACAGACCTGCAAGAAATACACTAATTGGTGCAGGAGCTTCTACATGCGCGTCGGGAAGCCAAGTGTGAAATGGAACTACAGGAAGTTTAACACCAAATCCAATAAAGAAAAGAATAGAAGAAGTAATTTGTAAACTAAGAGGAATTTTTCCAGCTACTTCAGTAATATTAAATGAATTTGGTGTAACGTTAAAGTAAATTAAAATAAATGCAAGTAACATGAATATACTTCCGACAAATGTAAACATGAAAAATTTTATTGCTGCATAACGTCGACGAGGTCCACCCCAGATTCCAATGAATAAGAACATTGGAAGTAGCACAATATCCCAGAAGACGTAGAATAAAATCATGTTCAAAGAAGTAAATACTCCCATGATTGAGCCTTGAAATAGGAATATCAGAGTATAATACAGAACTTTTCGATCTTGAATAAGATCTCTTGAACCAAATAACACCAATAACGTAAGAATTGATGTGATTAGAACTAGAGGAGCACTAAGGCCATCCATACCAACTAGATAATCAATACCAAAATTACCAATAACGGAAATTGGGCCTTCAACAAAATTGTATATTCCACCGGTACCATTTGTTAAAATTAATCTATATGAATAGACTGATAAGAATAATTCAATCAGAGCAACAGAAATAGAATAATGTAGAAGGTATTTTTGTGATTTTTTAAATATCAAAGGTATTACCAAACCAGCAATAATAGGCAAGGCAATCAACAATGAAATAATCGGGAAGTTAACATCAACCATATGAAACACCTAAATTAATAATAGTATTAGTGCGACAATTCCCAGAGTAAAAACAAATACATATTGTTCAGTAATACCTGTTTGGAGTTTTCGAATATTACGTGAAAAGAACAAGTTTAGGTTTGCAATCCTGGTCGCAGTTCCGTCAACTACATATCGATCAAAACGACCACCAAAAGATGAGGTCAATATAGAATAGTTAGGCACAAATGTATTTAATTTTACAAGAGTACCAGTTTCAATATATTTGTCTGTAAGTTTGGATAAACGCAATGAACCATTAATGAAGATAATGTAATAAAGTGAATTAATGTACCAACGATTGACAAAGAATTTTTGCAAGCTAGATAATCCAGGCACACGATTGATTATTGTATTAGGATTCATTCTATTACTAATATAAAATAAATAACTTAATCCTCCACCTATTAAAACAGCTATAATAGAAGTTGACGCTGCAATTCTATTAATAGAAAAAGTATGTTCGTGAATTTCCATTCCAACAGCATGTTCAAGATGATGGGCTAATGAACCTTCTAAGAATCCTTCAAATGTAGGTCCAGCAAATCCAAGTGCAAGTGTGAGAACTGCAAGAATTACATACGGAGCATACATGAGAACAGGAGCCTCGTGAATATGTTTTCCAGTAGATTCCAATTTTTTAATATATTTACTAGGTTTGCCGAAAAATATCATTCCAATCATTCTAAAGCTATAAAACGCAGTCATAATGGCAGTAATACTTGCTAAACCATACAGTGCAAATATTGTCATTGAACTTTCAGCACCTAACATCGAGGCCAATATTGCATCTTTGCTCCAGAAACCACTAAGAAGAGGAATTCCTGCTAGAGATCCTGCAGCAATTGTCATTGCAATGAAAGTCAATCGCATTTTTTTACGTAAACCACCCATTTCATCCATATACTTAGTATGTGTTGCATGGATTATTGCGCCAGCGCCCATAAACAGTGCTGCTTTGAAAATTGCATGACTTGTAAGATGAAAGAAACCAGCAACATAACCAGCAATAAAATTAGAAGTCATTCCTGCAACTCCAAATGCTAGCATCATATAACCAATTTGAGAGACAGTAGAATAAGCAAGAACTTTTTTCAATTCTTTAGAAACCATAGCTTGTGAGGCAGCCAAAAATGCCGTAATCGCTCCAATCCAAGCTACGAACTCGAAAAATGGAATAATCATAGAAATATCTTCAACAGCAGTAATAAAAATAGGACCAATACGTGCAATTAGAAAAACGCCAGCTTTGACCATTGTTGCTGCGTGAATTAAAGCAGATACAGAAGTTGGACCTGCCATAGCATCAGGTAACCACTCGTGCAATGGAAACTGTGCAGACTTTCCTATAGCTCCACCGAAGATGAATACAGCAACAGGAATCAATAATCCTGATTGTGCAAGATCTACAGCCCAACCATGACTTTCAGATAGTTTGACGAAATCAAAAGTTCCAGAGAAGAAGAACAGAGTAAGAATACCAATAAGAAATGACACATCACCAACTCTTGTCATAAGAAAAGCTTTGCTACCGGCGTGCGTAGGTGAAAATGCAAGAGGTATTCCCCAGGCTTTTTTTCCGACAGTTCCGACATAATCTTTCTTGAGGTCTTTGTTCCAGAAACTGATCAGGCCATAAGAACATAAACCGACTCCTTCCCATCCAAAGAATAATTGAAGGAAATTATCGGAAAAGATAATGAGTTGCATGCTTCCGATAAAGAATACCATCAGGAACCAATATCTGGTCATGTTTTCTTCTCCCTTCATGTAACCAAGACTGTAAATCATAATTGAGAATGATAGCCAACCAACTATGTTTGACATTAGTATACTTAATGGGTCAGCTAGGACACCGGCGGTAATATCCAATGCAGCAATCCACATAACTTGGTGATGGAAGGTTTCTCCTGCAATTGCAAGAGGCAGCATCAATGCACAAAGAATAGCAGAAACTAGTGTCAGAGATATAGCATAATAATCTCTGATTTTGTTACCAGCGCGGGCAACTACAGGCATTAATAATGCTCCAAGAATTGGAACGGCAAACACTAACCAAGGAATAAGAAAATTAATTTCTGCGGACACTATTTCATTCCTCCGAAAACAGATTGAAGCAATGGAATAAGACCATCAGTGATAACTGAAGGGAATATACCAATTAGAAGAGTTAAAGCACAAAGAAATAGTAATGGAATGGTCATTAACAAAGAAGGATCTTTTATATTTTCAAAATCTTTTGGGAGTTTTCCAAAGAAGACTTTACGCATAGTAAGTAAAGCATAACCTGCAGTTATCGGAGTTACAGCTAATGCCAGAGCAGCAATAATTAACTTAGATGTAGAACCGCTTTCCAAAGCACCGCCAAATGCACCAGCAAATATCATCCATTCAGATTGGAAACCATTTGTAGGAGGAACACCTATGATAGCAAGAAAACCAATCATAGCAGCAATAGCGGTAATAGGAAGTTTACTTCCTAAACCTCCTAATTGTTTAATACTTCTTACACCACCTGTTTGCATGATTATCGATCCTGCGGCCATGAACAGAAGAGCTTTACCAGTTCCATGACTAACATAATGAAATACTGAACCAGTTACTCCCAAATAATAGAGAGAACTCATACCAAAGATTATGTAACCCATTTGACTAATACTAGAATAAGCTAAAAGTCGCTTAAGATCGTCTTGAGTATAGGCCATCAAGCCTCCATAGATCATCGTAATAATACCCCATATTGAAATCACAAAAACAATATTTTGATAAATTGATGGAAGTATGAATAGAAATATTCTAAGAAATGCGTATGCACCAATACCAATCATGGCAGGAGAAAGTAATGCACTAATTGGAGTGGGCGATTCTGCATGAGCATATGGTAACCAAACATGAAGACCAGCTGCAGCAAGTTTCATAAGTAATCCAAAACTTATTGCAATTGCAACCCATATTCTTATTGAACCGGGTAGTCCACTTTCTGCAATCTCAACAAAATTAAAACTTCCTCCATAATAACCAACAGTTAGTATCCCAGCCAGTAAAGAAACAGCGCCAACATGAGTCCATAAGAAATACATAACTGAAATTTTTTGTCTTTCTCCGTATCCAAATTCAGAGATTAAAAAGAATGACGGGATCAGCATGAGTTCAAAAAATATGTAAAATTGAATAAGATTTGTAGCTAATACAGTTCCAAGCATACCAGCAACGTATATCAAATACAGGCTATAATATAGTGCAAGTTTTCGATTCATTGCATCTTGCGAAAACTTTTTTTTAGAATCGTGAAATTCTTCTTTTATCCTATGTTCCATGTATGGCATTGAATATATAGCCAAAGTCGTGGAGAGGATCATAATTATTGCTGCAAAAGGAAAGCTAAGTCCGTCTAAATAAAGTCCGAAATAACCAATAGGTTCCCAAGAATAGCTCTCTAATCTAACTTCAGAGAATAAAGAACTATTAGAAGTGCCAATTCCAGAATATATCAATAACCCAGTACTATAAAGTAAGGTTAGAAATGCAACCCAACCAACATTTTTTCCGATTCGAATACCAATCAAATAAATAATAGGAGCAATAAGTATAGGCAGAAAAACAGCTTGTAGTAATAGCAAATTCAATATCATCCTTTTAATTTCTTTAATTCTAAGACGTCAATGTCATGATTGAGACGAAATGCCTGTACAATAATTGCCAAGCCAATTGCAGCTTCTGTCGCAGCTAAAGCAATTGCAAATAATGAAAAAGTTTGACCTGTAACTAATGGTGAATCAGAATAACGTGCAAAGGCTATAAAATTAATTAGAGCAGCATTAATAATAATTTCTACAGAAAAAAGTAACCTTATTGCATTACGTTTAGAGATTAAACCATATACTCCAACGGATAATAATGCCAATGATAAAATAAAATAATTAATTAATGGTTCCAGTTAAGTTCTCCGTCCTTCAAATTTTGCCATTGTAAGTGCGCCAATAATAGAAACAGCAAGAGCTAAACCAGTTAATTGTAAAATCAACCAGTACTCATTTACAATTTGTGCGCCAATATCATAAAAGCTAGCAATTGATAATTGATCAGGGTATTGATTACCAAGACCTGTAGAAAGAGAAAAGTATGCCATAGTAATGAATAACAAAAGGCCACCAGCAATACCTAAAATTCTTTCATTTCCAGCTTGAACTGATGCCCATTTTTCTCTTCTTACAAGCATAATAACGAAAACAATTAGAATTGCGATAGAACCGACATAAACAAGAACTTGAAATAGAGCTACAAATAATGCGTCAAGAAGAATAAAAATTCCTGCAACTCCAAGGAAAGAAAGAGCTAAAGCGACAGCTCCATAAACTAATTCACGTGATTCTAAAGCCAATATAGCAAAGATAATCGTGAGTAAAGAAATAGTAAGAAATAAAATGTCAGTCATGATAGGCACCTCGATCATCGGGAATCAACTTAACATTACCCTTCTTTTCAGGAAATACAGCCAACTGGAATGGAGTATGAACAAGTTTTCGTTTATCAGTAGCTGATAATTCATATTCAGGAGTCATAAAGAGGCAGTCAAAAGGACAAGCGTCGACACAAAAACCACAAAAAACACATCGGCCATAATCAATTTGTGGCATAATATTTTTTGGATTTGTAGGCCAACTACCTTCAACTTTCACCATATCAATACAATCAGCAATATTTTCACATGCAATAGCACATAGAGAACATCCAGTACATTTGTCAGTATAAAGAATATGTCTTCCCTTAAAACCAGGACTTCCTGTTTCTGTTTTTGCATCATAAGTATAACCTGACTCAATTTCTAAATGCTCTTCGGGATATTTTAGAGTCATACGTCTTTTAAAGACATTACGAAGTCCTACAACGAAAGCGCCAAGAATTCCAGAAATAAGTTTGTAATTCATCAAATAACACCCAGTGATGATTCAATAACTGCTATAAACAGATTAATAAAGGATAGTGCAATTAACCAAGCCCAACCAATTCTGATTAATTGATCTAGACGTAATCGAGGTAAAACAGCGCGTGGAAATATTATAAGTGAAATAACAAAAAACAATTTAGTCAACAACCAAACTACAGGTGGAAGAAAAGCAGGACCATTCCAACCTCCTAAGAATAACAACGTAAATAGTAAAGCAAGGACATAGAATTTTATATAAACGCCAAGTTGTAATAATCCAAAATGCATTCCGGTGTATTCAGTTAACCAGCCAGAAACTATTTCAGTTTCAGCCTCTGGTAAATCAAAAGGAACTCTTTCAAGTTCAGATAATATAGTAATATAGAAAATTATTGCACCAAGAAATTGTGGAATAATAAACCACATATTTTTTTGTGCTTCAACTATTTCCATAAGATCGAATGAACCAGTTAGAACTACTACACCAAGAATTGATATAAGCATAGGAATTTCATAAGCGGCAAGCTGATGTAATGCTCTAAGTCCTCCAATGAAGGCGAATTTATTACTACTAGCCCACGCAGCAATAAGAACAACTAAAGGACTAAAACCGATTATTGCGAAAGGAATTAACAAACTGAAGTCTGAACGAGCAATATAGATAGTTGGAGATAGAGGTATAACAGCAAGCAATGAAGCTCCTAGGGCAAGACTAAGAATAGGTGCAGCCCAAAAGAATGCCTTGTCTGCCTTTTCTGGTACAATGAGTTCTTTCCCAAGAAGTTTAAACAAATCTGCAATAGGCTGCAAAAATCCTTCAAACCTTCCTGCATATAGTGGCCCCACCCTAAGTTGGGTTTTAGCAATTAATTTGCGTTCATAAAGAATTGTGATAGTAGCAACAAGTGCGGCAAATGTAAAACCAGGAAATGCAACAACTTTAAAAAAAGTTGATGACGGACCAAGACCTAATTCTTCAACTAATTTTAGAGCTTTTATTGGATCAATGGTAGCAGTTAATATTTCATTAACAGTAGTCACATCAATACCAAAAATTGGAACAAGTAAAAATAATATTGGAAAGATGATTAAAGGAGATAATAAAATAAACCAAAATAGAAGTGCAAGTATACGTTTAACAAATTCTTCAAATGTCTCAATCATAACTCTCACCTATCAGCTTCAACAGGCCAATAATCTAGACTCCAATATATGGCAGGCATATCGGCAAGTCTAGAACCAATTAACAAATGCGACATTCCAATTAAATTTCTAAATGAAGGAACACTAATTTTTACACGATAAGGTATTTTATCGCCGTCACTAACTATATGATAAAACATTGTTCCTCTAGCTGCCTCGGTACGGACAAATGCTTCTCCAGGTTCACCGCGCATAACTCCACCAAGAACTTGTTTAACAGGTCCTGGTTCAATAAGATCAAAAACTTGTTTAATGATATTCATGCTTTGTTGTAGCTCACGTAATCGTACAACACATCGAGCATAGGAATCACCTTCTTGTCGTGTTGGAATATCAAAATCAACTTTTTTGTACATACAATATGGTTCGTCTTTTCGAGTATCGGAATCAACACCAGATGCACGAAGATTAGACCCGGTAATACCAAGTCTTATAGCGTCATCTTTCTTTAAGACACCAATTCCTTCAGTTCTTGCAGCCATAAGAGGATTATTAAAAAATATTTTTTCATATTCTTTAATACGTTTTTCAAAATAATCAAAAGTTTTTAGCGCTCTTTCTTTGAAATTAATCGGAATATCGTTCCTTACACCACCAGGAACAATATATGAGAAAGTCACTCGAGTTCCGCCAATCGATTCAGCAAGATCAATAAACAGTTCTCTATCACCCATAGGCCACATAAACATAGTAGAATGGCCAAGAAATATTCCATATATTGCAAGCCAATATAAATGAGAAATAATACGGTTTAGCTCTGCCATTATCATTCTTATATATTCTGCTCGAACAGGAGGTTCTACTCCAATGATTTTTTCTGCAGCAAGAACATAAGGCAAGGTTACACCACTTGCGTCAATAATAACTGGACGTTCAAGATGTGGAATATTTTGTATATAGTCTCTGTACTCAGCCATCTTTTCTGCACCGCGATGTACATAACCGGGATCAGGTTTAGCATCAACAATATAATCTCCATCAACTGTAACAATAATACGAAAATGACCAGAACCAGGATGTTGTGGACCAACATGAAGAACCAGTCTATCACCACCCTGATCTACAACGTTCATTACTGAGTTTGGCATTTTGTCAACCTCTTCCCGGTAAATGGAAGTCTTTTCTTAATGGAGGTATATCGTCCCAGTCTTCAGGTAATAATAATTTTTCCATTCTAGGATGATTAATGAATGTAATTCCAAAATTTTCAAATGTCTCTTGTTCATGGAATTCAGCACTAGGCCATATATCTATTAAAGTTTCAATTTCAGGTTTATCCTTAGGAATTGTAGTCATAAGACTAAAAATAATACTACGGAATTTTTTAATAGAAACACAAATTATGTGATATTCAACTCGAAATTCATTATTGTCAGGATAATCTGTTCCACCTTGAGAAATAACTTGGTCAAAACCTAATTCTTTTACGGCCTGTGCTAAATTTCTAAAATTGTCACTAGTAGTTGAAAATTTAATGCGATTGGGTTTAACATATTCCTCTTTAATTGTCGTGTTAAATTTCTTTTTCAAACTTTCTATTAATGCAGTTTCATTTTTAGTTTTTTTGGGCATTTGCTGAATTTATTACACCTTAGATTTCCTTATTTTATTTTGAAGTTCAATAATTCCCTGGATAAGAGTCTCGGGTCTAGGAGGACATCCTGGTATGTATACATCAACAGGAACGATTTTGTCAACGCCTTGAAGAACATTATATGAATCAACATACAAACCTCCAGAGATTGCACAAGCACCCATAGCTATAACCCATTTAGGTTCAGGCATTTGTTCATAAACCCATTTCATTCTTGGAGCCATCTTTCGAGTAACAGTTCCTTGAACAACGAGTACATCACATTGTCGTAATGAACCAAAAGCTTCCAACATTCCAAATCTTTCCAAGTCATGTCTAGGACCGGAAGCAGCGCCAAATTCAATACTACAACATGCAGTTTCTAGATGAACAGGCCATAATGAATACAATCTTCCCCAATTAATTAAATAACGCAATGGTTCCTTTACATTTTTTTCAATAGCATTTCCAAATAGATCACTAGTTTTTGCTACTAACAAATTTAAAGTCGGATCGTTTACCAATTTTCTCTCTTCCCTGCAAGATCTAATGCATATACCATTGGAATTAGTATTACAGCCAAAAATGGTAACAAACTAGTTAAACTCTGAATACCCAAATTTGTAAATGATACTCCCCAAGCAAATAAAAACATAACTGTAACATCAAAAATAACAAACATAATCAAGTACGAATAATACTGCATAATCAAATGAATACGAGATTCTCCAGTAGGCGGTTGGCCTGCTTCAAAAGTCTGTAATTTGATTGGATTTCTCTTTTTTGGAGCAAATAAGACAGGAATTATAAGTGTAGGAAGAGAAAAAATGATTCCGGCAAGCGCCATTATCACAACGAACCCGAATTCAGGAGAAACCATAATTTAATACAACTCGTAAATTTATTTAAATTTATTTAAAGATTAAGAAAAAAATTAATGTTGGTGTAAAATAAACATAAAATAATTTTTTCAGGTTTATGTTGCTCGCCATGTATGAGAACATTTGACGCATCTAAAAAACTGAGTAGAAGCTTCTTCCAGACTACTTGTCTGTTTTTCCCAGAAATATGCGGAATCATTACCGCATTTATAACAGTTTACACTAGTAGTGGGCATTGATTGCAATTCCTGTGTTTTTTTACTAATAACTTTTATAGATTTTGATTCGTCACTGATTTCTGTAACTTTAACATTCTTAGATGTTTCAGAATATCCACAAGTTTCACTAGAACATGTTAAAACAATCTTAGATTTTGATTTAGACTCATCACTGGGTTTTTGGGGCTTCATTTTTGCATTACAGTTAGGGCAGAATTCCATATATCACACGACCGTAAAATATTACGACTATTATTTGCAAATTAATTATATAAATTTTATCTTTATTTGACTAATGGAAGAAATTTACTCAATTCTTCTATATTCTTTATATATCCACGTGAAGCACGCGAGAGAATACGACGATATCGAGTGTCAATAAGGGAAATACGTTCAAAAGTATTAATTATCTTACTAGTAAGTCGTCTACCTTCATGATCATAGTCAAATAACAAAATCAATTTATGATAGATACGAGATTGACGTGAAAACTTTGAAAGATTATTGTTATTGCAATATTCAATAATGTTTCCAGTAAAACCAAGGGAAATTAAGGCTTGAACATCATTCTTGCCTTCCACAACAAGAACAGCTCCCTGTTGACTTTCATGATTGAGCTGATTTATAAAACCTGAAAGGAATTCTATAAATTCATAATCGTGAGTTAATTTCACTATATATAATACAATAAAATATATTATAATGTTTTACTATTTTTTTATTATTTCAATAAGTGGTATAAACAGTATAGGAATCAATGTCCCAATAACTATTCCAAAAACCATATGAGTCATTGATGGATCAAGAAATGCACCAAGACCGTTAGAGAAAGCATGTGAAATACCTGCGCCACTCAGACCACCTAATGTTCCTTTAGAACGTCTTTTAAGAAATGATTGAAAATTTCTAAAAGATTTAGATTGATGAGAAAATTTATGAAGTCTATGTTCTATATTGATACCGGTATAAGCACCAATTAGTAGAATAAAATTATCAACAAATCCAAAAATTAAGCCATCAGGTATTTGCATTACGAATTCTCTCAATTAATGGAATAAAGAAAACAGGAATAAGTGTACCAATAACTATTCCAACAAACATTCCATTCATAGTTGGATCAATTAATGCACCAGCTCCATCAGAAATAGAATTACCAATAGTCGCTCCTAGCACTCCACCAAGAACTCCACTAGATTGCTTGTTAAGAAATTTTTCAATACTAACTCCTGTATATGCACCAATCAAGAGTAAAGAATTATCAACAAATCCAAAAATTAAGCCATTAGGTAACATGGCAATGTACTCAGCAATCATTCTTTATAATTAATCACAACTAGTATATAAAATCTAGACATTAATTAAAGACCTATTCCAAGAATTTCTTTTGCAATAATCATTCTCTGTATATCATTAGTACCTTCATATATTTCAGCAATAAACGAATCACGAAAACCTCTTTCGATTTCAGTGCCGTCTTGAATTCCTAAAATACCCTGTATTTCTATTACTCGAGTAATTGCACGTGAAGCAACTTCCGAAACATATGCTTTTGAAATTGCAGATCCTCGAGAAACACGATCACGTAGTTGACGAGGAACTTTTTCTTTTGATTCAATTATTTCGTAATATTTTTCTAATTCCATCAGATTATTATAAACAAGATACTTCGAGGCATAAACTTCCATAACAACATCGGCTAATTTCCATTGAATTGACTGTCTATTTGCAAGGTTACCACCTTCACTTTGATTTTGTCGAAGATAATCAATACACAAGTCAAGAGCACGCTGCGCAGCTCCTAAAGAACCAACTGCAAGAGTAACACGACCACCGTCAAGTGTTGACAATGCGATCATAAAACCTGTTCCTACATCACCAAGAATATTTTCTTTTGGTACTTTACAATTTTCAAAAATCAATTCTGCAGTAGAAGATGCTCTCAAACCCATCTTTTTTTCCTTTTTACCAACAGTAAAACCAGGTGTATTTTTTTCAACAATAAATGCAGTAATACCTCCCATCGGTCCAAGAGATTTATCATTAGCAGCAAATACAATTACAAAATCTGCGTGATCTCCATTCGTACAAAAAATTTTACTGCCATTTAAAATAAAATCTTCTCCTTCAGGTGTTGCTGTTGTTTGTAAATTCGCTGCATCACTACCGGCACTAGGTTCAGTTAAAGCAAAAGCACCAAGTGATTCTCCAGAAGATAGAGAGGGTAAAAATCTATTCTTTTGTTCTTGAGTACCATATAATATTATAGGTGTAACACATAATCCCAAATGCGCGCCAAGTATTGTTGCGTGTGATGCACAAATAGCACCGAGTTCTTCTAACAAAATACCATATTCAATCTTTGATAATCCCAATCCACCATAATTTTTTGAAACAGTTAAACCAAAATATCCACGATCAGACATTTTTTTTATATTATCAAAAGGAAATTCTTCGTTTTTATCATATGTATTGATTGAAGGTAATATCTCACTATGAAGAAATTCCCGAGTATCACGACGAAATTTGTCCTGTTCGTCTGTAAATGAAAATTCAAATGGCATTGTTATCTAAAATAAATCTAATTACTTTAAGGGTATCGCAAAGATTTGAGTCAGACTAATCGACAAAAGGCTTTGAGACTAAAACACGTAAATCGTCATTGAGGTCGCAAAGTGATTTTACTGTTTCAGCGTCACGAACAATCCTTTCAATAGGATAATCTTTGATATAGCCATAACCTCCATGAACTAGTAGAGCGTTTTTAGTACTGCGTTGAGACATTTCAGTTGAAAGGATTTTTGTAATTGCTGCCAATCGAAAAACATCAGAACCATCATCTTTCATTAAAGAGATCTTTTCTAACATGGCAGTAGAGGTTTCAATATCAATAGATATACCTGCTAGTTTACTTTGTATAGCTTCAAACTTACTGATTGGTTTTGAAAATTGTTGGCGTTCATTAGAATATTTAACAGCTTGATTAAGACTAGATTCCATTATACCAACACTTATAGCACTAAGACCAAGCCAAACACATTCTTGAATTAATTTAATAATTTTAGATGTATCTTCAAAAGAACCAATTAAGTTTGTCTTAGGTACGCTACAGCTATAAAATGAGATAGGAACAGATTTAGTTCCACGTAAACCAACTGTATTAATCGGTTTTCCTATAGAAATACCAGGATTATCTTTCTCGACTAACAAAAAACCAGAATCTTTACCAAAATTACAAAGTACAAGAAAGTGATCAGCGATTTCTCCGTTAAAAACAAATTTTTTGGTTCCACTTATAGAATAGCTATCACCTTCGTCCATAGCCTCAGTGTTAATGTTCTTAATATTGAGCGTACTACCATCATCACCAAGTACAGCAGTGCCAAGTTTTTTACCAGTATTGAGATCATTCAATAAACGTTCTTGTTGTTCGCTGCTACCAAACTGTGTCAAGGATTGAACAGAAAGTGTATTCTGAAACATTAAGAGAGAAGACAAAGATGGTGAGTATTTTGCAAGTTCAAGAATTCCATGAATAAATGTAGAGAAACTAGTTTCAGCTCCATTGAACTTGCTTGAACCTAACATTCCAAACAAACCTAATTCCGAAATCTTTTCTAAAAGTGAGGCAGGTATATCAGAATTGTTATCAATACTGGAAACAATTGGATTAATTTCATTTTCACCGAAATTCGTTATTACTTCCTTAATCATTTCTATTTCTTCATTCGAAGATGACAATTTATTCATAATACATAATCATAGAATAAGAATCTTATCCAAAAAAATGGCAAATTTATACCAGGATTAATAGAAAAATAAGACTTTATCAACTGCCAAGAATAACAAATTTTTGCAGTGTATGATATAAAATGATTATGAAAGGAACGTATTTTCTATTAGGAATAAATTTTCTATTTTTTATAATTTTCAATATAATATTAGGAAGTTTTGTATGTGGAGATATACCTTGGAGAATGTTTTGTATAAAAAGTGAATATCTATTTCAATTTGCTCAAGTTAATCAATTAATATTTGAAGGAAAAAATTTATACCAACTAATTACAAAAATGTTTGTTCATATAGCAATATTACATTTTTTATTGAATATGTTTAGTTTATGGTTTTTTGCAACAAGATTAGAAAAAATCTCTAGTTCTACATTTCTAGTTGGTGTATTTTTATTATCTGGTTTTTCCACAAGTATTACAAACTTACTCCTTGGAACAATTATTTCAGCCGGTGCGTCGGGAGCAATTTTTGGAATTGCAACAGTATTTACAATCTTAAATTGGAATGAAAAAAACACTAAACTATTTTTCATAGCGTTTTTAATATTCATACATTCACCAGCGCTACTTGGATCAAGTATTAATTATCTATCACATTTTACAGGATTGACGTGTGGTGCAATACTTGGATTAATCAGAATTCAACAAAGTAAAAAATTCCATTAACTACTTTTTTATTCTGCCAAATTAAATGGAAAACATGAACAAAGTATTCTTGCTAAGTGCGGCAGGAACAAAATATGGAAAAGCTAATTTAACTGCAAGAGATTTATCGATGTTAGCTTCAAAACGTGCAATTGAAAATGCAGGAATAAATCCTCAAGATATACAAGCTGCATTTGTAGCAAATGCATTTGGTATGGCCGAGAAGCAAGGTCATTTAGGCCCATTGTTAATGAGTAGTCTAGGAATTCCTCATGTTCCATCATCAACTATTGAGGCAGCTTGCTGTAGTGGTGGTTCTGCATTTAGACAGGCTTACATTAATATTGCATCTGGCTTTTACGATGTGATGTTGGTAGTTGGCACTGAAAAAATTAGCCATCTCGATACACTGACAGCAACGACTTACTTTTCATATGGAGGAGATTATTGTTTTGAAGGTAATTCAGGCGCATCGTTTCCTGGTTTGTATGCAACAATGGCAAGATCACATATGAATGAATACGGTACAACAGAAGAAGAATTAGCTGCTGTAGCAGTGAAAAATCATGATAACGGTGTATTAAATGATAAAGCACATTTACAAAAAAAGATCACTATAGATGAAGTTTTAAAGTCCCCAATAGTAGCAGATCCTCTAAAGCTTTATGATAGTTGTCCCTTTTCAGATGGTGCAGCTGCAGTAATAATTGCAAGTGAAGATTTTATGAACAAAAATAATTTGCAAAAACGCGTATCCATCAAAGGTTCGGGAAGGTCAGGAGGGGAAGGTTCACTACATACAAGAAAAAATATTAATAGTTTAGAATCCACGGTTAGAGCTTCAAGAGAAGCATTAAAACAAGCAGGTATTAATATAAAAAAAATTGATTTTGCAGAAGTTCATGATTGTTTCACAATAGCTGAAATTATCGCAATGGAAGATATCGGAATATTTGAAAAAGGTGAGGCAAGCAAGGCTGCACTAGAGGGAAGAACTGCGATTAATGGCGAGATTCCAATAAACCCATCAGGTGGTCTTAAATCAAAAGGTCATCCTGTTGGTGCAACAGGAGTTGGACAAATAGTGGAAGTTTATGAACAATTAACTGAAAGTTCTACTCAAAGACAAGTTAAAAATGCAAATATTGGTTTAACACACAATGTTGGTGCAACAGGAGGCAGTTGTGCTGTACATATTTTTGAGAGGGAATAATATGTCTGACGATTCTGTTTTTGTAAAAGATATAATTGAAGCAACTAAAGAAGGAATAATCAGAGCGTATGAATGTACAAAATGTAACAACAAAGGAGTAGCAATACAAGCATTTTGTGAAAAATGTGGAAATAATAAGTTAACAATTACAGAAATAAATAACGTTGGCAAAGTAATTACTTACACAATTCAGACAGTAGCTCCAGATCCATTTGTAAATGAAGTTCCATATGCATGGATAATTGTTGAATTAGAAAACAATATTAGAACAACTGGATGGATACCATTCATTTCTTCAAAAGATGAATTAAAGATTGGTCAGAAGGTAAAACTTGTTAAATCATACAAACCTGGAATGGTCTTTGAAAAAATAATTGAATAAAGTTAAATGAAATACAATAGGAATTCATTATAATGGTACTGTTTGTAAAACGTGTCGGAATAGTAGGAGGAGGAGCCATGGGAAGTCAGATAGCTGATATCATGGCAATAAATGGGAAAGAAGTCATTGTAAAAGATGTATCAGAAGAATTCCTTAAGAAGACAAAAGAGAATATCGAGAAGAACTTGAATGATTTACTGGAATTTAATTTAACGCGTGCAGATAAAGAAATAACACGGATTGAGAAATCCACCCAAATAAAACTAACTGATGAGCAAAAAGAAAAAATCCGAGAAACATTAAAACCAAAATTTACCGAATCATTAAAAAAAGAAGCTTCAGACAGGATACAAACAACTACAAGCTACGAGGAATTTAGTGAAGTTGATTTAGTGATTGAAGCAATAGTAGAAAATACCAAATTAAAGCAAGAAGTATTTAGCGAATTAGATAAGCATACTCCAACACATGCTATATTGGCAACGAATACTTCGTCATTATCAATAACAGAAGTTGCGTCAGCAACCAATAAACCTGAAAAAGTTTTAGGAATGCATTTCTTTAATCCACCAATAACTTTACCGTTGATTGAAATAATCCCAGGAATAGAAACAAGTGAAGAAACAGTTAATGATATAATTGATTTTATGTCTACAATAAGAAATCATCGATATCCTATGCAACCAATTAAGGTAAAAGAAGTTCCAGGATTTTTAGTGAATAGAATATTATTTGCAATGATGAATGAAGCTTATGCGTGTTATGAGGATGGAGTTGCATCAATGCGAGACATAGATCTAGCTATGAGAGCTGGAGCAGGTATGCCAATGGGTCCATTTGAGTTATCAGATTTAGTTGGCATAGATGTAATACATCACGTACAAGAGGAAGTAAGAAAAATGGTTGGTGGAAATACTATGAATCAACCGTCACAAACAATTAGAAAGCTTTATCATGCTGGACGTCACGGTAAGAAAACAAAGAGAGGCTTTTACGATTATCGGTGAATTATATGTCAGAAAATGAATTTGTAAAAATAAGAACAGAAGACGGGATTGGAATAGTTACAGTAGACCATCCACCAGTTAATGCGTTAAATTCCAGTGTATTAGAACAATTAGATAAAGCAATAGATCAGGTTGCTAAAAACAATGAAGTAATTGGAATTGTAATCACTGGAGGTGGAAATAACGCTTTTTGTGCTGGAGCAGATATTAAATCATTTTCGCAATTAACAAATCCAGATGATGTGTTAGCGGTAATTGAACTCGGTCAAAAAGTTTTCAAAAAAATTTCAAATATTGGAAAGCCTGTTGTTGCAGCAATAAATGGTGCTGCATTTGGTGGAGGAAATGAATTAGCATTATCATGTGATATTAGAATATCTTCGGACAGAGCTAGATTTTCTCAACCAGAAGTTAATCTTGGATTAATACCTGCTTGGGGAGGAACTCAAAGATTAAGTAGACTAGTAGGAGTATCAAAAGCTAAAGAACTAATTTTCACTGGTCAATTCGTTACAGCTCAAGAAGCATACAGAATTGGAATGGTAAACAAGGTAGTACCAGATGGAGAAGAGTTACGTGCCGCATCTGATATTGTTAGGCAAATTGCGTCAAGAGCAGCACCATTAGCAATCAAAGCTGCAAAGGAAATAATCAATAAAGGTAATGAAGAACAAACGTTAGAAGAAGGATTAAATCTAGAAGTTGAAGCAATGAAAAACCTAGTAAAAACAGAAGATATTCAAGAGGGAATAAAGTCTTTTACAGAAAAAAGACAGCCAAAATACCAAGGAAAGTAGAATTTAAATTATTAGAATTTTTATTAATAGTGATTAACATGGCAGAAATATTGGTAGAAACATTATCGTCTTCAAGTGGAGGAGCTATCTTTCAAGTTACAGTAAGAGACGGAGGTAGCCAAACAAAACATCGTGTAAGAATGAGTCACGATTTCCATCAAAAACTTGCAAATGGTAAATCCCCAGAGGAATTTATAAAAACATCATTTGAATTTTTGTTAGCAAGAGAATCTAAAGAATCAATTTTAGGAGAATTTGATCTTCCAAAGATATCAACGTATTTTCCAGAATACGAAGAAGAAATAAAAAAGATGTAACTAGTCTCCTCGATTTGGCATGTTATTAATTTCTATAGCCCTATCTGGAACAAGGTCTAACGCAGCTTCGACGTCAGATTCAGATCCATAATAGATAAGGATCTTATCTTCGTCACTAATTGGATAATCAATATCATTTAGTTCTTCTCCATTTAAGAATATCTTGAATGTTTTCTCGCCGTCATTAGAGTAGACGTTACCATGAATATCAATAGAGTTTTCTGTAATAGGAAGATCAAGCTCGTCCATAAACCAGCTTAATGGAATATTAATTGCGTGCAGATGTATTAGATCACCCTCACCAAAATGTATATGTGCATACTGACTTTTCATTGCATACTGTGATTGATTGAGATCCATTGGTTGACCATCGATGTAAATAAGAAAATCAACATGTTCGTGTGTAGAACCAATAGGACCTATTTGTGGACCTGAAAACATTTGAGTCAATCCATAAATAAGAAGTAAAGCAACACCGACGACAATAGCATATTTTTTCATACTAGCAAGTTGTTTGGATCTTTTTCTACTTCGTTGACGTTCTAATCGACGACGTTCTTTGTCGTGTTTCTTTTGTTGCTTTTCTTGATTACTCACAAAGTGAGATTATTAAGAAGTATAATATAAATAGATAGAATTTACTGAAGAAGTTTACGAAGGGGGCAATATAACATTGTACAATTTTTCAGATATGAGAATGTTTTCTTCAGCTTTTATGACAAATATAATTTGAGATTTATCCTGAAGTAAGTTGTTTGTTCCTATTGCAGTAGCATTCATGGATACTTCATATTTAATGGTAGCAGTTTTACCAATAGAGAGTTTGTCGATAACTGCACTGTTATCGGAAAACGTTGCCAAGGGACCAAAAGTTTGTTCAGAAGAGACAAGAGAAAACCAATTGTTATCAGGTTCAAACTGGACTTCTATTGAGATGTCATTGATGTCAACCTGACCTAAATTTGCAATTCTTACTGCAAATTTTTCTGTTATAATATTTTGGTCGTCCTTAGTCTTTGGACGATACTCTAAATTGAAATCATCGGCAACGCCGTTTAATTCAGCGTCAACAGATACAACAAGACTGATATCTGGCCGGGTAAGCACTGGATAAAGAAAGGCGACAGATGATACAGATACAACAAATAACATAGCGTATACAGCAATTCTCAATGTAGTAGTCATAATTTTACACTTTTCTCTTGAAATTATTGAGATTTAAGATAATATAATAATTATTAATTTCTAAAAACTATCGAGTTCCTTGAATTCCATAAACAAAAATTCAGTAATTATCGGTATAGTAATAATATTATTAGGAATTGGAATATTCTTGGGTCTTGATAATGAATCAATGCAAGATAATAATTCTGCAGTTGATGAAAAAGAAAGGAGAGAACCAGAGGAATTTCATGTTAATGCAGTAAGTAAAACTGTATTCGAACCTGCAATGCTGAATTTACAAGTAGGAGATACAGTAACGTGGACAAATATAGATTCAGAGGTTCATAGCGTATCAAGTTCAAATGTCACTTCAGATGGCGGAGTATATTTTCATAAAACCTTGTTGCCAGACGAGACATACAGCGTTACGTTTGACAAACCTGGAACTTACTTCTATTCCTGTTTAATTAAATTCCACGGAATGACTGGAATAATTAGAGTAAGTGAATAACTATCAAGTCATTTCTTTACGTTTGAAAAGCAACATAGATGTCATCAATCCTACAATAATATATACAAAGAATATTCCCAAACTAAGACTCACTTCAGGAATAAAATTAGTAATAGTTTGTGACTGTCCAGGTACAAAGAGGGATGGAATTTCAATAATTTGGTCTTTTGGATATGGGACCTCGAGAATAAATATAGCAATTCCCGCAGCGAAAGTAACTGACCACCATGGTTTCAGCTCCATAGTGAGTAGAAAATAATCTAGTAATGGGAATACTAGAAAGAAGATGAAAAAGAACGAAATATACGATAGACTGCTTCCCTTGAATAAAGAGCTAATCGTAAAGGACATGGACAGAAGTGCAATAGCAAAAAGCCCTACAAAAATAAATGAAAGGAATAGATTTGGAGGCAATGCACTGTATCTAATGTAAGAAAATGCAGTAGTTATCAGATAATACAATCCGGTAACAAATGTTAATGTGATCGACGCTGCTGTAAACTTACCAAAAAGTAAACTAGTTCGAGAAATTGGATTTGTAAACAATGTATAACCAGTCTTCTCTTGAAAATCACTGGTTAGCGAATCGCCGCCGAACAATGTAACTGAGATAAGAATTAGTGTAGAAAGAAATTGTATAAAGTTAATTGTATAATTTGTGACGTCAGGTTGTTGTGCAGAAGATTCTCCTAGAAGACCAGGTACAGCGTAAATAATCAAGGTAATAACGACAGTTAATACAAAAGACGCCTTGATTTTACGACTGCGAGAGAATTTTATTAATTCAAACTTGACAATGTCTTGAAATTGCTTTGCGCGATTAATTTTTGTACGTTTCATCATTTAGCGAACAGACTCCTTTATAGTTTTAAGATATATTTCCTCCAAATCATCTGTTCCAAATTTCTTTGTAATGTGCTTAATAGTATCGGCAAAAAGCAGACTTCCTTTGTCGATGATTGCAAGTGTGTCACATATTTCTTTAATTTCGCCGATAAGATGTGAGCTAAAGAATATTGTCTTCCCTTGTTTTGTAAGATTTTTAAAAACGTCACGAATCTCAGCCATTCCTCTAGGATCCAACCCAAAGGTCGGTTCGTCCAAGAGTAAAATTGGAGGTTCGTGAAGTAAAGCCTGAGCAATGGCAAGTCTTTGTTTCATTCCACGAGAGAAAGTTCCAATTTTTTGATCAGACCAATCTTCAAGACCAACTAGTGTAAGACATTTTTTTGAATTTCTTAAGATTTTTTCAGCGTTCATTCCACGTAATCTTCCAAAATAATCTAATGTTTCTTCAGGAGTTAATGTTGAATAAAATTCTGCGGATTCTACAACAGCGCCTACTTGCAGTAAAGCTTCATGAGGTTCTTCAAGTGCATTTATGTTAAAGAAATACGCTTCGCCAGATGTTGGTCGTATCAATGAAGTAAGAATTTTCATAGTTGTGCTTTTACCTGCTCCATTAGGACCTAAGAAAGCAAATGCGGAGCCACGAGGAACTTCGAGTGAAAGATTATCGAGTGCAGCTATCTTTCCATAGTTCTTTGTTAGTCCACTGATAGTTATTGCAGTAGGCATCTTCATAGAATTAGTTAGACACAGTTATAAATTACAACTACTGCATGAGAAATATGGAAACTCGAGTAATCGGAATGATTATACTTGCAGGATTAGTTGTTCAACTTATCTTAGGATTTTCGGGTCTAGTAACACCTGTAATGATGGCGCCAATAACAATAGCACATGTAGTAATCGGAGTTGGAGGGTTTGGTGCAACTCTATTTATGACAAACAAAGCGTTGAAAGTTTCTACAACCCCAATAACCAAGTACGTTATGATCATAGCATCATTGGTTATTTTAGGTCAACTCGCAACAGGCTATATGCTGCTAGCAGGAATGGGCAATCTACTTATTTCTCATACAATGAGTGCATGGCTAATACTTGCGTTATTTGTAGGACATGCTGGATATGCAATGTATTACGCTAAAAAACAAAATCAAGCGTAGAAAGAATATATTTAATGTTTAAACAAACAACTCAAGGTTATATCTAGTTAATGCGAATTTCATTATCCAATATTACAAAAAAATTTGCGCACACTTCAGGAGATGTTTTAGCTGTAGATAATGTAAATCTAGATGTTGATGAAGGTGAGGTAATATTATTAATTGGTCCAAGTGGTTCAGGAAAAACAACGCTATTGAACATGATAGGAACAATTGAAACTCCAACTTCAGGTCAATATAGATTCGATGGAGAATTAGTTTCATACAAAAATATCGATATAATGACAAAGTTTCGAAGGAAAAATATTGGATATATATTTCAAACATTCAATCTGTTAAGAGATCTTACTGCTCTGGAAAATGTTGCATTAGTTCAGGAACTGAGTGGCAAAGTAGATCTCGGTATTGCAAAAGAACACCTTCATAAAGTTGGGTTAAGTGGAATGGAAAACAGATTTCCTTTTGAGTTGAGTGGTGGACAGCAACAAAGAATTGCAATAGCAAGGTCAATGGTAAAGAATCCAAAGGTCTTACTTGCAGATGAGCCAACTGGAAACTTGGATGAAAAAACCACACACGAAGTGTTTCAGACACTGGTAGACATGTGTAAAAACAATTCAACAACTGCGATAATAGTCTCACATGATCTTAGTCTCAGCAAGTACACTTCTAGAATTATTGAAATGCATTCAGGAAAAGCTGTTGACAAGAGTTAGTTCACATTGATTGCAATAATATTGAAATCATTAATCAGAGGACTAAGAAACTTCAAGTTCAGACTGTTTCTGATGCTATTTCTCATATTCATGACTGCAATGATGAGCGTAACGCTTAGGGAATTTTCTAGTAATGCAGATGATCTTTATCTGAATATCTATGACGAGACCAATTTGGCAGATATAGTAGTAGAGACAGATACGTGGATGTATCCCGAAAATGCTTTCTTGGAGGCATGTTCAGGGGCAAATAGCGATTCAAAGTCTCTGAAAGTGAATAAATGCGAGACGCGTATATCTGTAGATGGGCGTTTCAAGCGCAGTGACGGAGTTTGGATACCTGCACTTGTTTACGGACATGTTCCTGATTCACAAGTAACACAATTATTTCCAAATAAAAAATTTCCTATCGGGAGCGATAATGACGGAATCATAAATGTGATTGTGGACACTCATGCTGTAGAACAACTAGTAATTGAAGATGGTGATTTGTTATTGTTGAACATTAACAATGAGGTAAATGAGTTTCGAGTAAAGTCATCAGGTAGTTCTCCATTGCATCTTTGGTTTGCACCTACGGAGAGCATAATACCACCAGAAGATGGTGAGTTTGCCGTGATATACATGGATGTAGATTTGCTTGCAGAGATAATCGATGTGAAAAGTGACATGAGAAACATGATGTTAATTGATTTGGAGGGAACGCCTCAATACGACCTTCAGAATACTCGAGAAGACGAAGGAGAGGAATTGAAAGTTATGAAAGATACTCTCTCGGAACACCTCAAGTCAGGCAATATAGAAATTTTCCAAGTTCTTGATCGTGGGAATATATTTTCTGTGGAAATACTTCGCCAAGATTTGGGTGGTGCAAAAGTTATGGCTCCTGCAATGACTGTGATGTTAACGTTGGTTTCTGGATTTGTTCTTGTGATAAGCATTGACAGAATGATTATGTCGCACCGTAAAGAAATAGGAACGTTAAGAAGTTTGGGGGTAAGCGGTGGAGAACTAACTGGTTCGTATGTTATACTGTCCTCGGTAATTGGCATTATTGCATCAAGCCCAGGTCTTGTGGCAGGCTACTTCCTTTCAGAAAGTTTTATTGATTTCTATTTCAGTTTCTGGGGAATATCGACAGAGTTGCTTGCAAAGCAACATGACGTGATTTCAATTGCAGGTGTTGGTGCGTTCATAGTGACCGTGGTCACTGTATCCTCTTTCATTGCAATGATGAGAGTGAACAGAATCTCTCCGCTTGAATTACTTCGTCCAGAGACCAGCAGTTCCAGCAGCAAGATACTGGGTAGTTATGTATCTTTGTTCCCAAACAGCGTACGCATAGGCTTAAGGTCCACATTAAGGAAGCCCAGACGATTGTTACTTACGGTCGTGGCATTGGGATTGGCAATGTTGATGTTGGGAGGTATGTTAATGACCATGGCATCAATGTTCGATTATTACGGAAACAATATAGAGAAAACAGAAAACTGGGATGCAAGACTGTACTTTGCACCTAGTGCATATCCTCAGTTGCATGATGAAATAAGTTCGAACGATTTGAAATATGAATTTGCTTCCGTATTGGATGGCAGGGCCAAAGACGGCGACGACACATTTTCAGTATGGGGAATATCAGATTCTCTAAATACTAAAAATAAAAACAAAATGCACCAATTCATACTTTCGTCTGGAGAATATCCATTGCAAAATCAAGATGTCGTGAATGTAATAATCGACGGAGGCACTGCACTCTTTATGGAATGGGATGTAGGTGATGTGGTTGACATTGAGATTTTAGGAAAGGAAACTAAAGTGAAGATTACCGGCTTGGCAGAAGAACTGGAACGAACTATGTGGATGTACGACAGCGATCTTGCAGACATCGTCGGTATAGAAATGTACAACGTCGTGATGGTGACTGGTACTAATGAAGGAATTGAAAATCTCATCAGCTATTCACATATTATCTACTTTGACGATTATGTAAATGCATTCAACGAGGGAATGGAAAACTTCGGTTCTATATTTGTAGTCTTTATTTTGATTGGCGCGTCGATTGCAATTGCGGTCCTTCTGAACACACTGATCATCAACGTAACTGAAAAGGATCAGGAACTCGCAACCATGTCGATACTGGGCTTCAACAGGCTGTTTTTGACGAAGGTCTTGGTGGTGGAAAATGTAATCATTGGGGTGATTGGAGGAATAATAGGCGTAATTGCTTCTATACTCACAACCAAGATACTGATGGCGGAATTTGTTTCGTGGGAGTTTTATTGGGAGCTAAGTGCAAGGACAGACATATCCATCGTAATTTTCTTGTTCATTCTATTAACGTCGATTTTGTCTTCTGGTTACGGGTACTGGAGAATAAGGAAGATAAATCTCGTAGAAAAGTCCAGGTTTGAATAAAAAGAAAATTAATCTTTCCTTCGTTTGGAAAGATCCTTTATCAGTGCTATAGTCTTCTCTTCACTCCAGCATTCGCTGACGTTGTCACAGT
>JACAFT010000006.1:0-39433 GCA_013378375.1 Nitrososphaerota archaeon | reverse complement strand
TAAGTCTGCCGCCTGGGAAGTACGTACGCAAGTATGAAACTTAAAGGAATTGGCGGGGGAGCACCACAAGGGGTGAAGCCTGCGGTTCAATTGGAGTCAACGCCAGAAATCTTACCCGGAGAGACAGCAGAATGAAGGTCAGGCTGAAGACCTTACCAGACAAGCTGAGAGGTGGTGCATGGCCGTCGTCAGCTCGTGCCGTGAGATGTCCTGTTAAGTCAGGTAACGAGCGAGATCCCTGCCACTAGTTGCTATTATTACTCTCAGGAGTAGTGGGGCGAATTAGTGGGACCGCCACAGTTAATGTGGAGGAAGGAAGGGGCCACGGCAGGTCAGTATGCCCCGAAACTCTTGGGCCACACGCGGGCTGCAATGGTAGGCACAATAGGTACCGAATTCGAAAGAATGAGGCAATCCCAAAATCCTACCCCAGTTGTGATTGAGGGCTGCAACTCGCCCTCATGAATCTGGAATCCCTAGTAACCGCGTGTCAACATCGCGCGGTGAATACGTCCCTGCTCCTTGCACACACCGCCCGTCGCTTCACCCGAGTTGGGTTTGGGGGAGGTAGTATCTTATTGGTATTATCGAACCTAGGTTCGACAAGGGGGGAGAAGTCGTAACAAGGTGGCCGTAGGGGAACCTGCGGCCGGATCACCTCCTTAGTATAAAATTAGTGATGGGAGTGCAGTTTGACTAAAAATTACAAAATGGCATGAAAATATATGCAACTCTTCAACGAACTTGAAGGGTGAAGGACGTAGTGTTTACACACAATTATCGTCATGTATAGTTGCGCATAACGCATTGAGATGAATCATTTCTACGCAAAGATGCTATTTGGTGGATGGATTGGCTTGAGTGGCTATGAAGGGCGTGCCAAGCTACGATAAGCCTCGGGGAGGTGCATGGGACCTTCGATCCGAGGATTCCCGAATGGGACTTCCTTTTAAAAATCCTTTGGATTTTTAAAGTTCCAGATTTATTTGGAACGCGAAACCTTTGAATTGAAACATCTTAGTAAAAGGGCGAAAAGAAATCAATTGAGATCTCCTTATTAGCAGCGAGCGAAAAGGAGTTAGTCCAAACCGAATCTTTAATGGTAACATTAGAGAGATGTGGGGTTTGTTACAAAAGTATGCTGACCTTTCAATATTAGTTGAAGTAGTCTGGAATGGCTTAATATAGAGGGTGATATTCCCGTAAACGAAGTATATGGGAAGGTTAGTTTTTGTTACCGAGTACCTGGCCTTGACAGTGGCTAGGGAATATGGGGGAAAGCAGCCTCCAAGACTAAATACAACTCATGACCGATAGTGAATAGTATCGTGAGAGAAATCTGAAAAGAACCCTGAAAGGGGTGTGAAAAGTGCCTGAAACCAAATAGTTACAAACGTGTATGGCTTGAAAGGAACATTTGTATTTTGTATTTATTCGCAAGAATATTTTTGAAATACGCGTTCTAGAGTTATACATTCCGTCTAGAAACACGGACCAGGGAGTTTTTTGTTATGGCGAGCCTAAAAGTTTTAAGCTTGTAAGCGAAGGGAAACCGACTTTCTGTATTATTGATTATTTCAATTTGAGAGAAGAGGTCTGAAAGGGCCTTTAGTCATAGCGATAAGACTAGAAACTCCGCGATCGTGCCTTGGGTAGGATGAAGCCTGGAGAAATCTGGGTAGAGGTCCGCAAGGGTCTTGACGTGCAAATCAGTCCCCTGACCTGAGGCAAGGGGCCAAAAGCCAATCTAGCGGAGTGATAGCTAGTTCCCACCGAAGTAGATCTCAGTCTAGCCCAAGTGGACTTTGTTGGCGTTGTAGAGCACTGATAGAATAAGTTTGGGATCGAAAGATCCTACTTTTCTTTCAAACTCCGAAGGTGCCAATAGGTAAGAAGCTTGGAGACGGGTTTATGTGGGGTAAGCCTCATAACCGAGAGGGGAGCAACCCAGACTAGAGTTAAGGTCCCCAAATGTTAACTAAGTGTCAAACGGAAAAGTGTCTTCGAGCGAAGACAGCAGGAAGGTAGGCTTAGAAGCAGCCATCCTTTAAAGAATGTGTAACAACTCACCTGTCGAGCTCGTCGGCCTTGAAAATGGACGGGGCTCAAGTTAACTACCGATACTTTAGACCACGAATAATATCGTGTGTGGTAGGTGGGCGTAGTGAGCGGGCAGAAGTAGGGTCGTGAGATCCTGTGGACCGCTTTCTATTGCAGATCCTGGTGGTAGTAACAGCGTAGTGAAGTGAGAATCTTCATCACCGTATAAGCAAGGTTTTCCTGGCAACGCGTCGTCGACCAGGAGTTAGCCGGTCCTAAGTGTAGTCCGAAGGGAGTATCACGAATAGGGAAACGAGTTAATATTCTCGTGCCTTGGATTATCTATTACTTTATAGTATACGCTTCGAGATATGGTGAGCAGAGCCATCGCTCTGTTTAATTATTCAAGGTTTAGGGAGTGTCGTAATGACGAGAACTATTCCGAGATGAGAATAGCCAGCCATTGGGTTGGTTCACTAAATTCTGGGGGACAATGAAAATTATTATAAAGTGGATATTTTAAGTCCGTACCAAGATCCGACACTGGTGTCTTTAGGTGAGAAGCCTAAGGTGTGTCGAGTACAAAGTAGACGAGGGAATTCGGCAAATTAGTCCTGTACCTTCGGAAGAAAGGATACCTGCTTTTTTTATGAGGAATAGGAATAGCAGGTCGCAGTGACAAGGGGGTCCCGACTGTTTAATAAAAACACAGGAGACTGCTAGTCCGCAAGGATGTGTATAGTCTTTGAAACTTGGTCAGTGGCGGTACCTAAAACTCAAGTTCAATTGAGCTAAGGGCCGCTTAACACCGGGAGTAACTCTGACTCTCTTAAGGTAGCCAAATGCCTTGTCGGGTAAGTTCCGACGTGCATGAATAGTTCAACGAGGGCCCTACTGTCCCCGTCTGCAACTCGGTGAACCCACAGGGTGGACGAACAGTCCACCAACTTCCATCGGGAAGAGAAGTCCCTGTGGAGCTTTACTGCAGCTTGTTGTTGTGATGCGGTTCTAATTGCAGAGAGTAACTGGGAGCCGTTATGCACATGTTTTCGGGCATGTGATAGGCAAAAGTGTAACACCAGTCTCTTAGAGTTGCGTCTCTAACCTCTTTTAGAGGGACATCGGCAGGTGGGCAGTTCGGCTGGGGCGGCACCCCTTTGAAAAGATATCGAAGGGGCTCTAAGGTTGGCTCAGGTGGGTCAGAAATCCACCTTTGAGGGCAAGGCCAAAAGCCAGCCTGACTGGATTCTGAACAACAAAGAATTCAGCTGCGAAAGCATGACCTAGCGATCCTTCAAGTCCCCACTGTTGGGGGCTGGAGGTGACAGAAAAGTTACCCCAGGGGTAACAGGCTCGTCGCGGGTGAGAGCTCCAATCGACCCCGCGGTTTGGTACCTCGATGTCGGCTCTTCCCATCCTGGTTCTGCAGCAGGAGCCAAGGGTGGGGCTGCTCGCCCATTAAAGGGGAACGTGAGCTGGGTTTAGACCGTCGTGAGACAGGTCGGTCTCTATCTGATGGAAGCGGTGGTTGTCTGAGGGGAAGCCGCTCTTAGTACGAGAGGAACAGAGTAGCGCGGCCTCTGGTCTACCGGTTGTTCGATAGAGCAACGCCGGGCAGCTAAGCTGTTGTGGATAAGAGCTGAAAGCATCTAAGCTCGAAGCCACTCCTGAGAAAAGACAGCCATTTGCTTTGAATTTCCTTCGGGAAATTTTAGCAAAGAAGAATCGTTATAGAAGATAACGTTGATGGTTAGGAAGTGTAAGTTGGGAGGCTTCGGCCGACTAATTTAGCTTGCCTTTTCCAATAATTCAACGCGTATTATATATTCATCTCGTGTTGCGTAAAAACTATACATGACAAAACGTCTTTTAAAAAACAAAAATATACTTATGAATTCTATATTATCTTAATGGATATTGACGTTGTTCTTGCAGATTATTCTATAAACAATATTTCAGATTTATCACTTCAAGCTGAAGAGATTGGTTTCAATTGTTTATGGACTAGTGAAACAAAACATAATCCATTTCTTCCTCTTGCAATTGCATCTCAGAATACAAATAAAATTAAATTGGGTACTGCTATTTCAGTTGCATTAGCTAGAAGCCCTATGGTTCTTGCTTATACTTCTTGGGATCTGTCACAGCTTTCTCATGGAAGATTCTTTTTAGGTCTTGGTACTCAAGTTCGTGCACATGTAAAAAGAAGATTTGGTATGCCTTGGGATTCTCCTGTATCTCAATTAAAAGAAATAATTTCTTGCATTCGTCATATATGGAATTGTTGGCAAACACAGACTAGATTAAATTTTAACGGAAAATATTATAAGCTAAATCTTATGACGCCTTTCTTTAATCCTGGACCTATAGATTATCCTGATATTCCAATTTATATTGCCGGTGTTAACGAGTCTTTGTGTAAAGCAGCAGGAGAAGTATGTGATGGTTTTCATGTTCATCCTTTGCATACTAAAGAATACATTGAAGATTTTATTGTTCCAAATATTAAAGTTGGCTGCGAATCGAATGATCGCAATATTAAAGATGTTTCAATAAGTGGATCAGTATTTGTTATAACTGGTCCTGATTCAGATTCAATGCAAAAATCCAAGGAATTTGTTAGGTCTCAAGTTGCATTTTATTCTTCTACTCCGACATATTCTACAGTTCTTGAGATGCATGGATGGGGAAATGTTGCTAAGGAACTTAATAAGTTGTCTTCATTTGGTAATTTCAAAGATATGCCTAAACTCATTACTGATGAAATTCTCGATACTGTTGCAATAACTGGGCAGCCTCATGAAATTGCTCCACTTGCCTTAAAAAAATATTCTGGACTGCTTGATCGTATTAATTTCTATCTCCCATTCAAGTCCGATATGTCTCCTGCAGTGTCTTATTGGTGGAAAAATACAATCAAAGCAATTCAATCTTAATCTAATTCAGTTTGTTCTTTATGTTGACTAATTCCTTTTGTATGGCGTAAATTACAAGGAATATTCCCAAAACAAATGTTGCTCTGCTGATTAATATTGTACTCTTTAAATCGTCACTCAATTGTTCAATTTGGTCTATAGATAATCCAATACGTTCAACCCCTGGTTTTGCTTCAATCCTTGCAATTTCTGCCGCACGTATCATTTCTTCTATCTCCTGCATTTGATTTAATGATGATTGATATAGAAAAATACTTAATATTAAAAAAAATATTCCTGATATAAAATAGATTTTCTTCATTTTCTACTGTTTCTTTCTTGTCTGGAAGTAATTTATTCATTACGTATTGTTTTTATTATATTTTAACCATGATTTTTTATGCCAAACAAGAAACCATTATCAAAAAGTAAATTTCTTGCATTGATTAAAACTGAAGCTAACAAACGTTATCCTGATAAACATCCCTTTAACACACTTCTGTACGATGGTAAATTAAATAAATCACAAATACACGGATGGATTTCTAATTGGTTTTATTATCAGACAATTATTCCTTTAAAGGACGGAGCTGTTCTTTCAAATTGCCCATTATCTGATGTTCGTCGAATCTGGATTTCAAGAATTCTTGAATATGATGGTTATTCTGAAACTGAAGGTGCACTTGAAGGATGGCTTAAATTTGCGGAATCTACCGGCTTGTCTCGAAAAGACGTATTGAATTTTACTTATATACCAGGTATAAAAATTGCTGCTGATTCATTATTAACTTACGTCAAAAATCATTCTTGGCTCGAAGGTATTTCTACCTCTTTAAGTCAAATTTTTCTTCCAGCAGCCATAGATAAACGAATAAATGCATTATCTACATATTATGGTGATTTTGTAGATCCACGTGGTCTTGATTATTTTCTCGCGTTAACTGCTCAAGCACGTAAAGATAGTCAAATCGCACTTAATATAATAATGAAATATTCTGATTCATATGAGATGCAATTACAAGCACTCGATTCTATCTTATTTACTGAAGATGTATTGTGGTCTATGCTTGATTCTATTTATTCTGTATATGTGGTTGACAGGTAGTCATTCTATGTTTATTGCCTCTGCCCTGCCTCGTTTCTTTGATCTTCTCATTGGAAACACACAGGATTCATAAAGAGTTCCTTCTTTTCTCCTTTCTCCTATTTCATATCTTTTTCCGTAATTGTATTCTAAAAATCCTTCGATAATTCCTTTTGTAAAATTACAAACAGGTCCTCCATTTTCTCTTGCTTGAAAACATCCTAAACATTGAAACTTGTATTCAGGATGATATTTTTCATCTCCTAATTGCAGTTTTATATTTCCTATGTCGTTTTCTTCGAAAAAATCTGTCAACATATTTAAATTATTTTTTATATTCTTGTCAAATTTTGTAGCAATTACTTCTTTTCCTACTCTTTTTCCATAATTTCTAAATATATCATGATGTCTTGTTTTTGTTACATTTCTTAATAATCTAAATGATTGATATAGAAATATTTGTAATTTATTTCCAAGATTATGTTTCTTTTCCATTTCCCATTCTAATTTATTACTCTCAAATATTCCTGAAAGTAGGTCGAGGTAATGCGTATCTGACGATGATATTGGTAAATTTTTATCTAGATTTTCTTTTAAGATATAAAGTTTCGATCTGAATCCTCCTCTTCCACTTTTTGTTCCAATAACTCTAATTATGCCGTTTTTTGATAGATTTGTTAAATGATAGCTGATTGTTGGTTTTGAAACTTTTAGAATTCTAGAAAGATCTGTTAAAGAATATGGTTGCTGTGACAATAAATTAATAATATTTTCTCTTACTCTGCCTTTATCTACTTGAGGATGTTTACTACTGATATTGTCCATGTTTCTTATTGTTAGAATTATTATTGCTCAATTTAATCATTTTCTCTTCTAAAAACTAGTTTATTTATATATTATGTGCTATTATTAGAATTATTCTAATAGGTAATACATATTTAATTTCATTATTTATGACTTTATGGCAACACAAAATAAAAATTTACTTGTTGGAATTGCTGTAATTGCAATTGTTGTATTGGGTTTTGTTTTTTTAAATCCTGCTAACAATGCTTCAGGTTCAGTATTAGTTTATGGATCTGTTGATGCAGAAGATATGCAATCTGCAATTGACGCATTTCATGCCGAAAATCCTGATATTACTATTGAGTATGTCCGAGGATCACCTTCTGAAGTATACACCAGAATTACTACTGAAATAGAAGCTGGAGCAAAAACAGCTGATGTTTCATTGTTAAGTTTTCCTGGTTCATTATCTTTAGTTGATGATGGATTTGCTCAACAATATGTCTCCCCAAATGCAGCTAACTGGCCTGACGAACTCAAGGATCCTAATGGTTATTGGCATTCAGTTTTATTATTGGGTCAAATTATAACTTATAATACAAACTTAGTTTCTGAAGATGAATTACCTAAAACCTTGGATGATCTTACTGATCCAAAATGGAATGGTAAAATTACAATGCATGATTACACAAGAGGAACTACCTCAACTCGAATTTGGGCTACTCTTGCAGAAGGCCCATTAGGTGCTGAAAAGACAGTTGATTTCTTAACAAAGTTGGAAGCAAATGTACAACCTGTTAGACAACGTAGTACTGGTGCACAAGTTGACGAAGTATCTCGTGGAGAATACCATATTGGTATTGTTGGTCAATTACACGATGTTGTAAAAGCAAAAATGGATGGTGCTCCTGTTGAAATTCTTCAATTAGAAGATTTTCCAGTAATGTGGGGACCTACTGCCGCAGTTCTTCTTGAAGCTTCTGAGAATCCTGATGCTGCAAAAGAATTCATTGATTTCTTATTAACTGAAGAGGCACAAATCATTATTGGAAATGTTGATGTAAGATTTGCTGCTTTGCCTTCTGTCGAAGGACAAACCAAGCATACAATCGGTGCTGCCGCTCCTGACGGAATGGATCTTTTAAGATATCCAAGTGACTCTGCAAGATCAAAGCATTCTGAATGGCACGATATATTCAAAGAAATCGGAGGCGAATAGTTCTCTAATCTTGAATGATATTTCAGCCAAGCTCCCCTTTGTTGAAATATCATTCAGTTTTATTTTTTTTAATTTATTGGAATATATTTATTATCTCATTATTATACATCATACCTAATGTCTGAACTTGACAATTTACAAAACGAAACAACTATTCAAACTATTGATCGTGTAAATAGTAGTTTTTGGAAAGACAAACGTGTTTTAATTACTGGTATAACCGGTTTTGTTGGATCTTGGTTAACTGAAATACTTTCTTCTGAATCTGTTAATGCAAATATTTTTGGACTTCTTCGACGTCAATCAAATCCTAATCTAAGAAATATTAATCATTTACTCGATAGAAAAAATATTAAATTACTGAAAGGTGATTTGCACGATATTGGTTCTATTATAAACGCAATAAAAGAATCTGAAGCCGAAGTCATTTATCATCTTGCCGCACAATCATTTGTTCCACATAGTTTTGCTTCTCCTATTGATACTTATTTCACCAATGTTAATGGTACAATTAATATGCTTGAGGCATTGAGAATTTCACCTCAAGACGTATCATTGCACTATGCAGGTTCTAGTGAAGAATATGGATTGGTAATTCGTAATGACGACCATTATCAGCAAATGCTTTCTAAATATAATACTATACTTCCTTCTCCTAATTTTGATAATAATAACAAAGTGATTAGTGAAGTACCTGTCAAAGAAACTAATCCCTTGCGTACTGTTGGTACTTCTCCATATGGGTCTTCCAAAAGACAAGCTGAAGATTCATGTCGAATTTATGTTTCATGTTACGGGTTGGACGTACATATTACTAGAGCATTTAATCATACTGGACCTAGACGAGGAAATGAATTTGTTACTAGTGAAATTACTCGGCAAATTGCTCAGGGAATAAAGTCTGATAAGAATGAAATATCTCTAGGTAATCTTGATTCTATTAGAGATTTTACTGACGTACGTGATACTGTTTTAGGTTATCTTTCTGTTATAGAAAAAGGCAAAAAAGGAGATGTCTATAATTTGGCTAGCGGCAGAGGAATTACTATTGAAGAATTATTGAATATTTCATTAAGCATTGCAAAAGATAATTATGACGTTCATGATATGAAGTATAAGTTAGACGAAAGTCGATTGAGACCTACTGATTTACCAGTTCTTGTTGGCGATGCGTCTAAGGCTAAAGAAAATTTAGGTTGGAAAACAAATATTCCTCTTGAACGAACACTTCTTGAAATGATTCAACACCATATTAGTCAAATGAGTTGATTAGCAATTGTCCGTTTCAGTTTGTCCAAAATGTTGGTCTGCAAATTTTGAATTATCTAAAACTCTTGATATAAATATTTGTAGTAAATGCGGTAATAATTTTAAACGCGCTAAAAAACTTTAATTTTCTATTTTATCTTTATTGCATTTCTAAAAGATTGATACTATGGAAGAGTCATTTTCAAATTTTTCAATTTTTTCATCTTCTTTAAGAGTAAAATCAATATCATCTAGACCTTTCAACAATCTAATCTTTCTATGTGAATCAATCTCAAAATTCATGGATTCATCTCCAAGAGTAATTTTTTGAGAATTTAGATCAAGTTCGACTTCATCTTCAAATTGAAATAATTTGTGAATTTTCTCAATATCAAGAATTATTGGTAAAACACCATTTTTGAAGCAATTACTATAGAAAATATCAGCAAATGACGGGGAGATTATAACATTAAATCCAAAGTCCTTCAATGCCCAAACAGCATGTTCTCTTGATGAACCACACCCGAAATTTTCATTTGTAACCAAAATTTGAGAATTTTTATAGAGTGAGTTATTCAAAACAAAATCATTTTTTGGTTTCCCATCATGATCAAATCTCCAGTCATAAAAGAGAAATTTTCCAAATCCTGATTTTGTAATTAGTTTAAGGAATTGCTTTGGAATTATTTGATCTGTATCTACATTTGCTTTATCAAAGGGTGTGATTATACTAGTAACTTTAGAAAAAGGTTCCAATTTTAATTCCATTCCCTCACATCAACAAAATGACCAGCAATTGCAGACGCAGCTGCCATCACAGGACTAACAAGATGAGTTCTCCCACCAGAACCTTGTCGTCCCTCAAAGTTTCTATTAGATGTACTAGCACAACGTTCTCCAGGTTTTAAAATATCTGGATTCATTCCAAGGCACATACTACAACCAGATTCTCTCCATTCAAAATTTGCATCTTTGAAGATTTTATCTAATCCCAATTTTTCAGCTTCATGTTTTACCATTTGTGAACCTGGAACAATCATTGCGTTTACATCAGGATTAACTGTCTTGCCTTTCACAATTTCTGCCGCATCTTTCAAATCTTCTAATCTAGCATTTGTACAAGAGCCAATGAACACCCTGTCAATATGAATTTCTACAATAGGGGTTTCAGGCTCTAAATTCATGTAGACTAATGCTTTTTTTGCACTTTCAATTTGTACCTCATTACTCTGACCGAATTCTTCAGGAGTAGGAACTGTTCCTGTTACATCAGATACCATTGCAGGATTTGTTCCCCAACTGACTTGAGGTTCAATTTTTTCTACATCAATTGCAAAACTTTTATCAAATTTTGCATTTGTATCTGACATTAGATTATCTTTCCAAGTATCAACTAACTGTTCATAATTTTTTGGGGTATATTCTCTATTATTGATGTAATCAAATGCTTTTTCATCAGGAGCAATTAAACCAGCTCTAGAACCTGCTTCGATTGACATATTACAGATAGTCATTCTTTGTTCCATTGATAAATCACTAATTGCGTCACCACGATATTCCAATACATGACCTGCTCCACCATCAGTTCCAATTTTTTTAATTATACTAAGAATTATGTCCTTGGATGTTACAGCAAATGAATTTCTTCTTTTACCAGTCGCGAGAATTTCAAAGGTTTTTGGTTTTTCAAGCCATAATGTTTGAGTTGCAAGTGTATGCTCAACTTCACTTGTTCCAATACCAAAAGCAAAAGCACCAAAAGCACCCTGAGTAGAAGTATGACTATCACCGCATACAATCGTACTTCCAGGTAATGTAATTCCTAATTGAGGTCCTATTACATGCACAATTCCCTGATTAGGATCATTAATTCCAAATAGCTTTATTCCAAAATCTTTACAATTCTTTTCTAGTGTTTTAATTTGTATGGAGGAAGTTTCATCAATCATTGGCAAGCTTCTATCAGTGGTTGGTACATTGTGATCAATTGTAGCTATTGTAAGATCAGGACGTCTAACCTGTCTATTGTTAAGTCTTAGTCCATCAAATGCTTGCGGTGAGGTTACCTCATGAACAAGATGACGATCAATGTAAATCAAAGAAGGTTCGTTTTCTCGTTCAACTACAATATGGGAATTCCATATTTTCTCAAATAATGTTTCGGTCATTATTTTCTAAACCTGCATGTGCTGCTATGATTTTCTCTGTTATTGCCATTATGTATTAACTCCTTTTCCACTATGGATTTGCTAATTGTTCTTTTGGTGAAGAAATCTTCTTTTTTGTAAGAATCTTGTTTATTCCATCAATCATTGCTTCAGTACTGGCAATTACTATATCTCCATCTGAAGATCTTGATGTAGCAACATTTCCTTCATCATCTTCTACTTTTATTACTACTTCTCCTAATGCATCAGTTCCTCCTGATATTGCATCAATTCTGAAATCTTTTAATCTAATATGAGCTAATTTGTCACTAATTTTTTGAATTGCTTTGATTGCAGAATCTACAGGACCTACTCCTGTTTCTGCAGCAACGTGTGTTTCTCCATTCATTGAAATTTTTACCGAGGCAGTTGGTGTTGCTTTCATTCCTGTCATTACTGATATGTCTATTAATTCTAATATTTTCTCATCTGTTTCTTGTCCTAGAATTGATCTAGCAATTGAATCCAAATCCATATCTGTTAATCTCTTTCCCTTATCTCCGAGATCCTTTACTCTAGCTAATATTTCTTTAACCTGTTTCTCATTTGCATCATATCCTAATTCTTCAAGTTGTGCTTTTACACCATGAGTCCCTGCATGTTTACCTGCTTGTATCCATCGTTTTCTTCCTACTGTTTCAGGTTCAAGAGGTTCATATGTAATTGGCATGTTAATAATTCCGTGTACATGAATACCTGATTCGTGACCAAATGCATTATCTCCTATTATTGCTTTATTTGGTTGCGGGTTTATTCCTGTCAGTCTTGAAACTAGATTTGATGTTTCATATATTAATTTTGTATTAATGTTTGTTTTTTTCTGATAAAGATTTTGTAGTGACATTACTACTTCCTCTAGTGCTGCATTTCCTGCTCTTTCTCCTAATCCATTAATTGCAACGTGTATTCTTTCTGCACCTGCTAGCATACCTGCAAGAGAATTTGCTGTTGCTAAGCCGAAGTCATTATGACAATGCATACTGATTGGTTCTTTTATTACTTGTTTGACTTTAGTTACTAGATTAAACATTGTTGTTGGATTCATTATTCCTACAGTGTCTGCTATATCGATTCTATCTACTCCTACATTGCTTACTGCTCTGAATACTTCGATTAAGAAATCTGGATCTGATCTACATGCATCTTCTGCCGAAAACTCTACAGGAACTCCTCTATCCTTTACTAATTTTACCATATCTGAAGCTCTTTTTACTACTTCTTCTCTATTCATTTTTAATTTGTGTTCCATATGTATGTCTGAAGTAGCTATAAATACATGGACTAAATCAACATTACAATTTAATGCTGTTTCCACATCCTTTGGTTCAGCCCTAGCTAATCCACATATTTCTGTCTTTAATCCTGCTTCTGAGATTTCTTTAACTGCATTTGCTTCTCCTCGTGAAGTTATTGGAAATCCTGCTTCAATAGTATCTACTCCTAATTTATCTAATTGAATAGCTATCCTTAACTTATCTTCTGGTGTAAGGCTCACACCTGGTGTTTGTTCACCGTCTCTTAATGTTGTATCAAAAATCTTTATCAAGTTTATGTTCTTGGACATCTTATTCTCCTCTCTCAATAGCTGTCACTCCAGTTCTGGCTATATCTAGTTTCCCATAATCTGACGCAAGCTCGATGAAATCTGTGATTTTTTCCGACGTACCTGTAATTTCTATTACTATAGAATTTACTGATTCATCAATAATGGTTCCTATGTTTGCAATATCTCTAATTTTTGGTATCATATTCTGGTTTTTGATATATATCTTTATGAGCGCCAATTCTTTTTTAATCATTCTTTTTGGATCTAGAACTTTGACTTCGACAACATCTGTTTGTTTATTCATTACTCCGACAAGCTGGTTTATTGCCATTTCGTCAGCATCTATTGTGAATGTCATTCTTGACATTGTATTATCTCTTAATTCCCCTACTGATATACTTCTAATGTTATAACCTCTCTGTCTAAACACATTTGCTGTTCTGTACAGTACACCTGGCTTGTTTTCTACGACAGTTGATATTAGGTATTCGTTTTTCATATTATACACTAATTCCTTGATACAAGTACAAATATTTTATATTATGAACGTATAAACCCAAAATTATTCACCAAAAAGCGTTATATTGTGAACTGTAAATTTATAGCTTAAGTAAGAGACTATGCAATGTCTCTACTTTTAACAGTTGTATGTTGATCTTAACGCTCACAATCTAGTAAAACATTGAAACAATTAATAAATGTTATGAATTCAAATATACAATATGTCTGGAGTTTCTGATGTTATTAATCTCAGTATAAATGATTATGCGTTTTATTGGTCATTGCCTGAATTAATAGGAATTCAAAATGGATATTATGAAGACGAGGGTTTGAATATAAAAATTCATAATGTCACTCCTAAATCACAAGTCATTAGTAAAAGTAAAATGTATATCGACCTACAAAAAAATAAATTATCTGATTTTTATCATGCTGCTGAATATGTTTCATTATCTCGTGTAATTGAAAATAATAATTCTCAAATTGTGTGTTGGTCTCCTTGGAATAAAAATGCTATTAATGGAAGTTTTGGTTTATATGTAAATAACAATTCAAATATTTCTCAACCTGAACAACTACGAAATAAAAAAATCTCTGTTGAAGCGTCTACTGGTTCTTATTATACTACTGTGGAAGATCTTGAAAAGTATTTTCCTGTAGACGATTTGAATTTCTTGAAACTCGGCGATCCTCATGAGAGGTTATTATCTACAATTAATGGAGATGCATCTGCATCGAGTTTAATGGGAATATATTGTGAATTTGCTCAATTTCTAGGTTTAAAAAAATTAATGGAATCTTCTAGGCGAAGAGGAACTTTAATGATTTCTCATAATGATATGAATGCCGAAGTAATTCGTTCATTTATACATGCAACAAATATGTCAATTAATTTCATAAATAACAATCCTTCTGAAATTCGTGACTTTTATCTTGAGAAATTACAATTCATTATTGATAAATTTCCTACCGATAAACAAAAAATAATTATTGATAACCGATTAAATATTTCTATTCCAAAGTGGGAATTCTGGCAAAAATATCCTGAAGATGAATTTCTTGATCTATATTCTTGGATGTTGGAAAGAAATTTAATTCAATCCGGAATTAATTATAATGATATTGTTAATTCTTCAGTATTTCTTTAGCATATGGACACAAATCATTTAATACACAATTACTACAATCTGGTTTTTTTGCCTGACATATATTTCTACCATGTAAAATTAATAATATAGAAAATTTATTCCATAACTCTTTTGGTAATATTTTTATTAGATCAATTTCAATTTTTTCAGGATTGGTATTTTTTGTTAATTTTAATCTATTGCTTAGTCTTATAACATGTGTATCTACTGCAATTCCTACATTTTTATTAAATCCTACAGATAATACTATATTTGCTGTTTTTCTTCCCACGCCATCTAATGTTAGTAGATCTTCCATGTTATCTGGGACTTTAGAATTGTAATTATTTTTTAAGCGTTTTGAAGTATTTTTTATTCTATTCGCTTTTAGTGAGTAATAGCCTGTAGATTTTATTATGTTTTTTATATTTCTAATATCTGCGTTTGCTAGATCTGATACGTTTGGATATTTTTTGAATAATTTTTTTGTGGTTTTATTAACAATTTTGTCTGTACATTGAGCCGATAAAATTGTTGCAATTAATAATTGAAAAATTGATTCATATTTTAATGAAGTTTTAATTGGTGGATAAATAGATTCTAATTTTTTATGTATTTTAATAATATTATTTTGCACTCTTGATGAATAAAATTAACAATTATTAAATTTATTTTAATACCGGCAAATACGCATAAAATATTTTTTTTGAATATAAATGTAAATATAGTTTGTTTTCTAACCAATATTCATGGTTACACGTGGAAAATCACGTAGGTCTACAAAACGTAAAGCACCAAAACGTAAAGCACCAAAGCGTAAAGCAGTTAAACGTAAAGCACCAAAGCGTAAAGCAGTTAAACGTAAAGCACCAAAGCGTAAAGCAGTTAAACGTAAAGCACCAAAGCGTAAAGCAAAAACACCTAGAAAACCTAGATATTCATTACTGATCACACAAAGTCAACGTAATAGTCGTGACTTCAAGGCAGTAGTTTTGAAAAACAACAAAGTAGTTGGCGAACCAAGGAAAATTATTGCCTCTAAAATATCAACTACAAGTTCAAATATCATTAATTATGCGAGACGCAAACGAGTTAATCTCTCTAAAGCTTGGGATGCAGTAGCCTAGTATAAAGTATAAACAAAGGATGTAAGTATTTTTTACAGTGTTTACTATTTTACTTACAGATAGCTCCTTCTGACGCTGATGAAACTAGTTTTGAGTATTTTGATAATACTCCCCATTTATATCTAGGTTCTGGTTGCTTCCATTTTTGTAATCTCTCGTTAATTTCTTTTTCAGTGAGTTCTAAGTTTATTTTACTGTTAATTGCATCAATTGTTATCTTGTCTCCGTTTTCTACTATAGCTATTGGTCCTCCTGCAGCTGCTTCTGGCGAAACATGTCCCACCATTAGTCCGTGAGTAGCTCCCGAAAATCTACCATCTGTTAATAACCCTACTTTTTCTCCAAGACCTTGTCCATATAATGCTGCCGTAACTCCTAGCATTTCTCTCATTCCTGGTCCTCCTTTTGGACCTTCATATCTGATTACTATAACGTCTCCTTCTTTGATTTTATTTTTTGAAACATCTACGAAAGCTTCTTCTTCACCATTGTATACTTTGGCATTTCCAGATATTTTCAAATTCTTTATTCCTGCTGTTTTTATTACTGCCCCTTCTGGAGCTAAATTTCCTCTTAATATTGTTAATGTTCCTGATCTACTAATTGGTTTTGAGATTTCTTTTACTATGTCATTTTCTACGGCGTCTTTTATATCGTTTAAATTTTCTTTCATTGTTTTTCCCGTGACAGTTAATACATCGCCGTTGATTAAATTTGCTTTTAGTAATTTTTTTAATATTATTGGTGCTCCTCCTACTTTATCTAAATCTAACATGACATATTTACCACCAGGTCTCATGTCTGCAATATGAGGGACTTTTTTTCTTATTCTTTCAAAGTCATCTATTGATAAATTTACTTGTGCTTCTTTTGCCATTGCTAATAAATGTAAAACTCCGTTAGTTGAACCACCCATTGCTTGTAGCATTACTATTGCATTTTCAAAAGCTTCAAACGTTAGTATATCTCTTGGTCTGATGTTTAGTTCTAATAATTTCATTAATGTTGAACCCGTTTCAATACATAATTTATTTCTATTTTCATCAATTGCAGGAGGTGATGCACTTCCTGGTAATGCAATTCCTATTGCTTCACTTATTGACGACATTGTATTTGCTGTGTATAATCCTCCACATGATCCTGCGCTTGGACACGCATTATCTTCAATTTCTTTTAATTCTTCTAATGTGATATTCCCTGACGCATGACTTCCTACTGCTTCAAATACGTCTTGGATTGTGATGTCTTTTCCATTTACATTTCCAGGCATAATTGTGCCTCCATAGATGAATATTCCAGGTAGATTTAGACGTGCTAATGCCATGATTGAACCTGGTAAACTCTTATCACATCCTGCTATTGTTACTACTCCATCGTATCTGTGTGCATGAACCATCAATTCTATGGAATCTGCTATTACTTCTCTGCTAACTAGTGACGCACGCATACCCTCATGTCCCATTGCTATACCGTCGCTTACTGACACTGAAATAAATTCTCTTGGTGTTCCTCCTGCACGCGATACTCCTTCTGATGCTTTATGTGCTAATCGGTCTAAATGTATATTACAAGGGGTTGCTTCATTCCATGTACTTGCTACTCCTACTAATGGTTTCCCAAGATCTGTATCATCTAGTCCCATAGCTTTCATCATTGCTCTTGCGGGTGCTCTTTCTGCACCTTCTGTTACTTCATGACTTTTGATTTTTAATTTATTCGTCATTCATGATATTGTAGTTTCTCTTATATTTTGACTTTACTAATAAGCCTAAATATTACATTATGGAAGATTACATGTAATAATGAGAAAGAAAATATATAATCAATATACTAGAGAAATTGAGGTCAAAGGCCATCTTATTGATTCTATGATTCTGACAAAAATTTTTGATCGAGTTATGGATCTGAAAGGTGATTTTGAAGTTAAAGAATTTGTTATTGGATCTGGAAAAAAAGATTATAGCTATGCAAAACTCCTAATTGCTGGAAAAAATAAATTACATTTAGAAAGTATACTTCAAGAAATTTATAGGGCCGGTGCTGTAGCTGTTGAATTACAAAATGTCGATTATATTAAAGCAAAAAAAGATTCTGTTCTCCCTGATAATTTCTATTCTACTACTAATAATCCCACATTTGTTTATTTAGATAATAAATGGATTAAGGTAAAGAATCAAATGATGGATAAAGCTATAGTATTGGATATTAAGAAAAAAACGGCCATTTGTACTATGTTACGTGATATTCATAAAGGTGATTTCATTGTTGTAGGTGAAGAAGGAATCAAAATTATTCCTCCTGAGAGGCCTAGAGAAGGACTTGACGCATTTCAATTCATGAGTAGTCATACTTCTACTGAAAAACCAATTCAATCTCTTTCATTAAAAATTGCAAAAGATCTTATTTCTATTCGGAATAATCGTGGTAAAATAGTTGTTGTTGGAGGTCCTGCTATCGTACATACTGGTGCCGTTGGCCCACTTTCTGAATTAATTAATTTGGGGTTTGTTCAAGGATTATTGGCTGGTAATGCATTATTGATTCATGATGTTGAACATTCATTACTTCATACGTCTCTTGGCATAGATATTAAAAAAGGTCTTTCTACTACTATGGGGCATAGAAATCACATCATTGCCGTTAATGAATTATTTAAAGCTGGTTCGGTGAAAAAGATTGTTACTTCTGGAAAACTAAAATCGGGAATTTTTTATGAATGTGTAAAAAATAACATTCCTTTTGTTTTAGCTGGTTCTATCCGTGATGATGGTCCTGCTCCAGGTGTTATTACTGATGTAGTAGAAGCACAAAAGAAATATCAGGCACTTCTTACAAATGCAGATCTTGTTATAATGCTTTCTACTATGTTACATTCTATAGCAGTTGGAAATATGCTTCCCTCTACTGTTAAAGTCGTTGCTATAGATATTAATCCTTCATCTGTTACTAAATTATTAGATCGTGGAACTGGACAAGCCGTTGGTGTTGTTTCTGACGTAGGGTCTTTTCTTCCAATTCTGTTACGAGATATAAAAAAATTATCTAAACACAAATAGGTTATAATGAAATTTTTATATGACTGCTAACAATCCTTATTCTTGGCCAATAATTGCCTTGTCACTTGCAGTTGCAAATATGACATTTGGTTTTGGAATATTTTTTCCCTATCTTCCATTGTTTGCTGAATCACTTGGCGCAAGTTTAGGATTACAAATCGGATTATTGACAACCGGTTTTATGATAACAAGAACAATTACTTCCTTAGGATTAGGATCTATTTCTGATCGTATTGGCAGAAAACATTCTATAGTTTATGGTTTATTTATTTATGGAGTAATTACTATTTTATTTTATTTTTCACAGGATTGGAAACATGTTTTAATATTGCGTACATTTCAAGGTATTACTGCAGGGTTAATATGGCCATCTGCAAGAGCTTTTATTTATGATTTAGTGGAGACTGGTGCAAGAGGCCGGGCAGTTTCTGTATTGAATGTATCTGCAGGAATAGGTATGGCGATTGGTCCTATATTTGGAGCATTTTTACTTGCATATTTTCAATCTAATTATTCTCTTTCTGCTGTTGATAGCTTTAGGATTCCGTTTATATTTGCAGGGTCTTTTGGTATTTTGTCATCAATTTTTGCTTTTGCTACTCTGCCTTCATCTAAATTCTCCCAACAAAGAACTCGTCTTTTTAAAATTCTTGACGATATTGATGCTAAATACATTTATACATTTTACAGTTCGCTTCTGATGAATTTTTCTCATGGATTTGCTTTTGGAATGTTCAGACCTGTTCTTGTATTGTATGTATATCAAGTTCTTGGTTATTCACTTATAGAAACTGCTAGCATTTCGGCTATATCGTTCTCTTTAGGTGCATTTTCTAATTCTTTAAGTCAGATTGTAGGTGGTAGACTTGCTGATAGTAAAAATAGGAGATTGATTATTACTTTTGCTATAATTCTTGGACAACTATCAACTTTCTCGATTATTTTTGTGGATAATGTATTTCAACTATATTTTCTTGTTATTTGTAGATTCTCAATGATTGGTATATTCTTGCCATCTTTAGTTTCATTGGAAGGTGATATAATTCCGTCTGCACAACGTGGACAGTTATCTGGTTTAATTGAGGGATTTCGTGGTTTTGGTTCAGCAGTTGGTCCGATAATCTGTTTTGTATTCTATGATTATGTCTGGACAGGCTCGCCTTTTGTAATTTCTCCTTTATTGTTGTTAATTAGTTTAATAATATTCTATATGTATTATAATGATCCTTTAATAAAAACACGGAAATTTGACTTATTTGAAAAGGAAAACGTTTAATCTTATTAAATGATTGATATTACGTTCTTGCCTAAGAAAAAATTTGAAGATTCATTTGTTAAAGTTGCTGGTCTTATTGGTGGCGAAGATTATATCAATGTTGCCAAGACATTATTGCGTCATGAACATGCTACTGACGAAGAAATAGCAGAATTCACCGATCTGAAGATTAATATTGTAAGAAAAACACTTTATGATCTCTTTGGACGTTCATTAATTACTGGAATTCGTGTACGTGATGTTAAACGTGGTTGGTTTGTATATAGGTGGAAAGCACAACGTGATCAAGTAGAGCCTTTTGTCGAAAATCAAAAAAAGAAAGCAGTAGAAAGATTAACTCAACGCTTCGATTTTGAAGATGATAATGAATTTTATCATTGTCGAAATCCTACTTGTCTAAAATATCCTTTTACAAAGGCTATAGAAGTTAGTTTTATATGCCAAGTTTGTGGACAAGCACTTAGATTATTAGATAATTCAAAACTAATGAAAGCCTTGGATTGGAAGATTCGTCAAATTAATTCTGAAGAATACGACGATTAATGTTAATTTATATGTTCATAATTTTGAATAATGCTTATAGGTGTCAATACGCACTTATTGATTATTTTAGCGAGGTGGGGAAGCCAGGTTTATCCCGGCGGGCTCATAACCCGCAGATCGGTGACTGTATTTGTATTCGCAAACACAGCCGAATGTTCAAATCCACTCCTCGCTATCTTTTTATGATTTCTAAGATATCTTTACTTTTTATGTTTAGAATAAGATTTGATAATGCAATTAATGTAATTCCCACAATTTCTAATCCTTGAGGAATCTCATTAAATAATATTATTGCATATATTATTGCACTTGCAGGTTCTATGTATGATATTGTAGATGCTTTTTGTGCACTAATTTTAATAAGACCATCGATATATAGAAATTCTGCTATTGCAGTGTGAATTATTCCTAACGTTAGAAGTAAAATGATGTTGTTGATAATAACTTCTCGTTCTACTACTAGTTCTGGTGATAATATTATTGCAGATATGATTATTTGTGTTCCTACGATTGTTATACTTGAATAGTATTTACTTAATTTTTTTGTAGAAATTATTACAAATGCGAATAATATTCCAGATAAGGCACCAAATAATAATCCTTTGTTATTTAGTTCATTTCCTAAACCTTGATTGTAAATTAGTAGCATGCCTAATACGGATAAAATTAAACAAATATTTGCCCTTTTTTCTCTAACTTCTTTAAGCAGTAATGGTGATAAAACTGCTACATATACTGGTCCAGTATAAAGTAGTATTACTGTATTTGCAATTGATGTGAGTTTAAACGCAGAAAAATGTGCAGTCCAAGCTAATGTTATTGCAATTCCTGATAAAACTAAAAGCATAAAATTTCCTTTTTTCTTTTCTTTTTTCTTATTCTTTATTAAATGCACTTTTTTTCGCAATAAGAAAATCATAATTGGTACTGCTATTAAAGATCTATACGCAACTATTGACGCAGGTTCCATTTCAATTGATTTGATAATTACGCCTAGAGTTCCCCAAATTAATGTGGCAATTATAATTTCAATTATTCCTAGTTGTTTAGAATTCATTTTATGTACCTTTGAATTTAAAATATTCTAAACCAAGTTCCTTTTGGTATGTTTTTTATTTTATAATTTTCTTTTCCATATCTTTCAATTGGTTTTGTTAAATGACGTTGTGCTGATGGCACTGGTAAATATAATCCTTTTTTTATTTCTCTTGTTATTTGGCGTTTTTTAATAATATTTGATCGCACTCCACATTTAATACATTTGTATCCTTTATTATATCCAATTGATTTCATTACTTTTTTGCACATTTTACATTTCGGATTTATATTGATTACTTTTTTTGTTAATTTGTTAATTTTAATATATTCTGCGTTTAATACTTGATCATATTCTTTTGATTTTTTACTTATTCCACCTCCTATTTCTACTTCGTCTCCTTTTTCTAGTTTTCTTGAAATAGTTTTTAATGTAATAGTTGGTGCATATATCGCACAATTAATATGGTTGTTATTTGATTCAATTTTTAAAAATATATGACCTCCTCTTATAACATTTGGTTTTTTAGAAATTGTTCCGTTTACATACCCTGATTGATATGTTTTTATGTTTTTTAGATCCAATTTATTTTGTAAATGTTCACTTGTTCCTTGATTTGATCTATATATTATAAATCTCTCTGCTTGGTCATAAATTTCTAATTTTGACATGGCATTGTATAAATCTATTGGATTGTTTCCTCTCATTGCAAAGAATATTGGATCTTTTCCATGTGGTGTAATTAATATTCTAAAATTATTATAATCTATATTGTTAAAAGTTGAATAGATTTTTGATTTATCTATTTTTATTAATGATTCTAAACTTACTCCTCTTTCTACTTTGATATTTTTTCTATATGCTATTAATTCATAAGTATGGTCTGATGATAATGTATTTCCTATAGCTGCTAGTGCTCCTATTAAACCTCTTTTTGTTCCTTGACCAAAATATTCTATATTGTTATGACTGATTATTTTATTTAATTCTGTCATTTTAATTTCTTGATATAAACATTTTTCTGCAAATTTTATTATTTCATCTGGTATTTTTTTTGATTGTAGCATGATTATTCCAGAGTTTGCTTTTTGTTTTTTACTCTCAGAATTTTCTACAAGAATTTTTTTTGCAATTTTAAATATTATTTTTGGTTTATCGCTTTTGAATCTTAAACATAATGAAGCATTTCCTCTTGTTTTCCATGGAATGTTTGGATTTAATCTAATTAAATTTGGATAATCTGTCATTATGATATTTTTTTTCATCAATTCTTCTAATATTAGTGTCGTCAGATATGTCGTACACATTCCTTCATTTGAATCTGTATCATCTATTCCTAAGTGTATATCAATCAATGTTTATCATTTTATTCTATTATAGGCATTGTTTCGGTTTTTGTGACATTGTTATTTTGTCTAATTTTTTTTAATGAATTATTGAGTTGTTTTATAGTATTTGCTTTTACTATTATGACTAAATCATAAAATCCATATAGAAGATATATTTCTTTTATATTTTCTGTATTTTTTAATTCTTTAAAACAATGTTCTTCTTTACCTATATTTGCATTAACTAGTACATATGCTGTTGGCATTTTTAATTAATTATTTATTGTAATCACTTTATAAAACGATTTACTTGTAAAGTAAGTTGCTTATAGCCGTTTGTATGCCTGCTATTGTTTTATTTATTTTATCATCTACATTTTTTTCATAGTCTGATAATCGTTTTTCTAACTCCGGTAGATTTATTCTATTTAATCGCTTTTGTTCACACAGCTGTAACATTTGAAATATGTCTCTTTCAAATGACTGTTCATATCTTGTTATATTGTCAAATAGTTCTTTTTGTGATGCGTCTAAATTAATTATATCTCTTTTTAATGATGCAAATTCTCCTGCTGTTCTAGATTTTATTGAATTTAATTCATTCTTTACATTATCTATATGCTTCTTTTGTATATCATCTTTATCCCACTTCTTTATTCCAGATGAAATATTTCTAATTGTAGGAATTTTTTTGTTATAAAATTCTGTAAATTCTTTCATTTTTATTATAATTTCATTTTCTTCCTCTTCTTTTGGTTTTTCAATATTTGACATTGATCCTAATAATACAATTATGAATAGTGTAGTTCCTATTGGTAATGAAATATTACTTGCCCAAGCTATTCCTGGCGAGTATTCTATTGTTATATCTTCTGCGTAGAATTGATCATTTCCTTCTAATTTTAGATTAGTTGTTTGTGATTTTATTTTATACGAGTCTGAATTTAATATCTTGATTTGATAATTATTCGCTAATGCGTTTAATGGGGATTTTGTTTCAATATTTGCACTAATTGAAAAGTCATTTATTTCAATATTTGTATTATCTAATTTATACTCATATTTTATTACTGCCATTATTCCTTGACCAACTGGATTTCTAATTATCTCTTTTAGTGGCAATTTGTTTACTGGAGAATTTATTAATGTTATATCTCTACTATCTAATACTACTGGTTCTCTGTTTGGAACTGATGTTATATTCCTTACTATTGGAACATTATTGTTATCTCTTTCTGGACCAACTAGATCTAGTGCAATAAATTCTAATATTGATCCATTAAACCCTCTATTTGTAAAAGTTATAGTTTCTCTTATCATTACATCGCCCTTATTTGATATGTATATTTCTCTTAATATGTCGTTTATTTCGATTATGCTGAATGAATTTTGTCCAGAATTTTCTAGTATGTATATGTATCCAAATCTTTCATCTTTTCTTTCTACGTTGTTAAAACTGGTTTCTTGAAATTCAGTGTAAAGTTCTTGTCTTCTCTCCCATTGTTCTGTTACATTCATAAACGGTGCTGATCCTGGTACTTCTACTGACACTTTTTCTAGATGAATCAGCAGGTTTGTTGATGTTACTAAGGGTACTAGAGCTTTATACATACCGACTCTTTCTGTTTTTTCTATAAAGTCATCTATTACTAATTCTAATTCAATTCCTATATCTGCACCTGAATTAATTGATATTGGTTTTAATGTTTCTATCTTTATTAGTACATTTTTTCTATCTTTAGAGAAAGATACAATATGTTCTGATGACGAAATTATATTATGCCCACTTATTTTTTTCTCATATTCAAGTGGTAAATAGAATATCAAGTCTTCGTCAAATGTACCTGCTGTAAGACCGTTATTTGTTACACTAAATCTGTAGTTTATTATTCCAGACCCAATTTCCGTGATAATTATATTACTATCTAAGGTTGTTATGAAATCATCATTGATTTGACCTTGAACATTGGGCACAAATGATAATAGAAATAATAATGAAATTATTAGTATACTGACTTTCAACTTACAAAAAAACATCATTCTCTTGTAATTTATATTTTGTTATTATTCTGATAAAATTATCATATATTGGATAAAAAATCGAGTCAAATATAATTCATAATCAGTAAAAATTATTGATTATCAACAAATAAAGGTCTTTCTTGTGTTGATTGTAATATGAATCCGGGGAGAAATGGTGAAAATATACTTGCTATTGGATTGGGTAAGTCTGGATGTTCAATACTTTCCAAACTTGAAAAACAAACTCCAATTATTGATGACTTCTTTTATATTCATTCAGATCCAATAAGTTCTCCTTTGTCTCCTACCAGTAATTCTCTAAAAATTAATCTAAAATTTGGCGGTAATCTTTCTCCAAGACTCATTCGTTCATTATCTTATGAACAAATCAGTTCATTTTCGAATAATTTAGACAATGTGGATTGTGTTATTATTGTATATAATCCTGGAGAGAATCTTAGTTCTGCTCTTGCACCACTCATTACTGAAATGTGTACTGAACGAGAAATCAAATGTTTATCTATTCTTTCAATGCCTTATGAATTTGAAAAACATAAACATTTTAATGCTGGACTTACTTTGACAAAAATTCGACAACATTCTGCAAACATTATTCTTGTTGACAATGATGAAATTTTAGATTCCTTGCCACGTATTCCTTTAGACACTGCATTTGATCTTGTATATTCTAAAATTGCATTATCTATTTCTTATTTATTTAATCCAAAAGTTTGTGATTTTGATAATCTGTTTGAAATTACTGATGATGATAAATATTCTCTTATGAGCTTTGGAGAATCTTCTGATAATTACAACGATGGAGAAAAAGCAGTAAGAAATGCATTACATATGTTATCTAATACTACTAATACTTCATCTATTGAAAAAATTCTATTATTTATTAATGGTAATGATAAACTATCAACTACTGATTTAGCATCATCAATTAACCTTGTCAAAGGCCAAGTTGGAGAAAATATTTCTCAATTTTCACATAATTATAATACTATTTCTAGTTCTGATACTATGGCTGTGCTTATATCATCTGGTTTAACACAAACAAAATTCGATGATTATGATCCATTAGCTAATATTTTTAATGGACAAAATCTTGATAATGACCTTGAATATTACATTGACGAAGATTTAGGTCTACCGATAATTTCTGAATAAATTCATTCTTTATCTGTTATAACTTGGTTATTTACTTTATCACTTTCTATCTCATCAATCTTCTTATGAGCGTCAATTTCTGTTGTTTCTTTATCTTCAGTAATCTTCTTTATTTCATCTTTTTGTTCTAGTTTTGGTTCTGCATCAATTTCTGTTGTTTCTTTATCTTCAGTAATCTTCTTTATTTCATCTTTTTGTTCTAGTTTTGGTTCTGCGTTAATTAATTTTTGATCAGAACTTTCAGGTATTTCTTCATTTTTCTTATTATCGGATAGTGTTTGTACAGTTACTAAACCTTCTTTATCTTTTACTAGTCTTACTTTAATTCTTCTTGGTGGATGTCTTATTCCTCTTTCCCATATTTTTTCACTGACTTCTTCTGAAATTTTTATTTGTTCAGTTTTACCATGTCTTATTGCAAATTTTCTTAAAATATTTACCGCACGTTTACTTCTTCTTTGTTTAGGATATACCCAAGCTCTTCCTAGTGGAACAGTGTAAATTCTATCAAATTCTTCTGGCATTATTTCACCTTCAATTTAGTTCTTCTCCACTGTCTGCGTTTTGGATTAGTTGATACTGCTCTTCTTGTTCGAACAACAACCCATGTTGGTACTGGGCTATTCTGATTCCTCTTTTTTATTAATCTCTTTTTTATTCCTGACGTTAATTTTGACATTTATGCCCACCTTATTTTAAAATCTTTTTGTGGTTTTTGCACTGATGATAAAAAACCCTTTATTTCTTCATCTGTTATTGATTTACTAATTTTACCTGACGATGCTAGTTGAATGATTTGATCTTCTATCATCTTTGCTACGTCTGGTTTAACCATTTTTATATTTGCTAGTCTTTCTCTTGCTTCTGTTGTGAGTAGTACTTTTAACATTTGTTCTCTAATTGCCTCTTGTTTTTGCTGTGAATTTGCTTGTTGATCTATATTTTCATTAGATTCTGCCATTTATTATCCACTATTTTTACATTAAACATACTTAAATTCATTTATCGCTTTCGTTAGAAGACAATTCTTCATTAATTTGTTCTGTCATTTTTTTTGCTTTTTCCAATGTATTCATATACAAACTTTCGAATTCTGTAAATAGACTTTGAAGTTCTGCTGCTATATTGTCCATTTTTTCTTTATTTTCCATATTTTTTACGTTAATCACAATGATTTGTTTTCATATTTAAATAATAAAGTTACACATAATTTTCTGAATAGATAACTGTATTAATGGGTTTGATAAGATTGGTAGTCGATATAAAATCAACAAAAGGACAAGAATTAGAGGGTAAAAAAATTATGTTGTGTATTACTGGTAGTGTTGCTTCTATGGAATCTCCGCGACTTGCGCGTGAATTAATTAAGCATGGTGCGGAAGTAATTCCTGTACTGAGTAAATCTGCTTCTGATTTTATTGGTCCACAACTATTGGAGTGGGCAACTGGTAATGAAACAATTATGAAATTAACCGGTAAAATGGAACATATTACTTTGGCCAATGGAGGTGCTGATAGTGTTGATCTTATACTTGTTGCTCCTTGTACATCTAATACAATTGGCAAAATTTCCAATGGAATTTCTGATAATCTTGTTACGACTATTTGCAGTGTTGCTCTAGGATCTGATGTGCCTATTGTTATAGTACCTGGTATGCACGAGCCAATGTATCTTAATTTATTACTTCAAGAAAATATTCGAAAACTAAAGTCTAATGGTTTGTTGTTTGTAGATCCAAATATTTCTGAAAATAAAGCAAAGATGGCTGATTCTGAAACTATTTTAAAAATAATTATAGACCAATTTTATAAACATGATTTACATAATAAAAAAATTCTTATTACTGCTGGTCCAACTATTGAAAAAATTGATCCTGTACGTATAATTACCAATAATTCATCTGGAAAAATGGGTATTTCTATTGCAAAAGAAGCTAAAAAACGCGGTGCCGATGTAACTCTTATTTATGGACAAGGAACTGAAATTCCTCCTACATTTATTAAAACTATTAAAATTAACTCTACGAGAGATCTCTTGGAAGTCACTGAAAGAGAACTATCCAATACATTTTATGATTTTTATGTTGCTGCAGCAGCTCCTAGTGATTTTCGTGTTGTTCATCCATCATCAAACAAAATTGCTTCACGATCTGCAAAATTATTTCATATAGAATTGGATAAGTATCCTAAAGTAATTAATTCTGTTAAAAAAATTTCTCCAAATACTAAACTGATCGCTTTTAAAGCATTATATTCTGGTTCGTTTTCTGAAAATGAAGATCATGTTTTACAAACTGTTAATGAATTATTTGAAGAATCTCAAGCCGATCTTGTAATTTTGAATGATGTTTCTAATCCTAATTCTGGATTTGCTTCTGATTATAATGAAGTTTTCATTTATTCTGATACTGAAAATCAAATCAAAAATCGTTCTAATCCTGTTTCTATACCCTATAATAAGAAGACAAATATTTCAAAAGTTCTTGTTGACGAATTCCTTAAACTTACAATTCGTTAGAATGGTATTGTTATAATTTTATTTGTTAGATCTTAAAGTTTTTAATATTGGTGTTCCAAGCATTGCTGCTGCTAATGCTATTGCTATTCTTTCTATAGGATATATAAAAACAAGTGATTTCCAAATTCCAGGAAATGCTTCTGGATTAATTGATTCCAAGTATATCCCTAGAGTACTCACAAAAACAATACCTCCTATGATATGTTGAAAGAGTGTTCCGATAATTGCTATTATAAATAATCCGAATATTGTTTTGTTTGAATTCTCTTTAATTAAATTTATTGACTTAGTACCTATTGGTGATATTAGAACTAATAATGCTAATATATGCATCCAATTATACGGAATACTGATTTGATTGTTTATTGGTATTAGCAATTCTGTATGAGGAAGCATTATAAATATAATTAATCCTAAAGCAAACATTATAGCTGCTGGCAATCTATTTTTATGTATAATTAAACCGATAAACAATGCTGAAAAAGTAGCTGGTGCGAAATCCCAACCTAAAAATATTAAAGGTTTTCCAAAAACAAAGCCTAAGAAAGTTCCCAGTGCGATACTCATTGCGGAAATATAAGGACCTGCAATGATTGCATATACTGGGATCAAAATATCTGCCAATGAAAAACTTGCTCCAGGTACTCCTATCAAAGGAAACGATGGCAATATTCGCATTATTGCATATATTACTGAAAATATTGAAATAATTGCTATCTTTTTACTTTGTGTATCGAAATTAGTAATTGAATTTATACTTTTCACTAATATTTCTTAATGTGTTTTTATTATAAAAATTTTGAATTTCTATTCTATTTGTTTATATTATAAATTACAGCAATTATTTTGAATAAAATATCCTCTTTTGCAATTCTACAGTGGTCTGATACTGGATTATTGTCTCCTTTGGTTTCGAATACTATTTTGTTTTCTACTTCGTGAATATCGATTATACGATGAATTATTGTTCTTTCTGTATATGAATTACATAATGGACTAGTTTTTTCTTTAAACATGATTATATCTCCTTTTTTAATATCCTGTATCTCGGGTTTATATACAATTAATTGATCATAACAATCAAAAGTTGGTCTCATACTTTTAGAACATTCTATAACGTTTGCTATTGTTACTATTTGTGAATCATAGAATATTACTGCTTCATTGGGTATCTCATTTATCCATATTCCTCTTCTTTCTGTAACTATCTTTGTTAAATCTGAAATTCTATAGTTTAAATCTAATATATTTTCTTCATTTTTATTCCGTAATTGAGATATATCATTTTCAAGATCTATTATCTTGTTATTCGCTATGTCTAATTCTTTTTCAATATTCGACCCTCCTAGGTTAAAGCCTACTATATTCAACATTGAACCAATAATAATTCCAGAAGTAAACATTAGTATTATTATACTTATTTGACCTTTACTCATCACCTATTTAACCTAAATTTTACAAATAAGTATTTTTTTCCTTTCATAACTTAGTAACAATTAAATTTTGTTAAATGTAAAAACATTCATGGATTCGAATATTGGAAAAACTTCTAGATTGTCTAGTTTATTTCATTCTTATGACAAGGCCTTTGTAGTAGCATTTGATCATGGTATTCTGATGGGTCCTGTTGATGGTATCCACGATATTGAAAATTCTGTAACTAAAGTTTGTTTAGGAAATCCAGATGGAATTCAAGTTACTCCGCCTATGGCAAAAATTTTATCTGAAAATTTTTTAGGTCGTAATAGTCCTTCACTAATTAGCAGACTTGACACATCTAATTTCTGGCGTTCTTCGCCGTTACCAAATACTGGTTATTACACTGATCTTTTTTCTGTTAAAGATGCAGTTAGATTGAATGCCGATGCAGTTGTTACATATTTACTTGTTGGTTTTGATAATGATCATGACGAATCAAGAAATCTTAATGCACTCAGTAAGATTGTTCATGAAGCACATGATTTTGGAATGCCACTTATTATTGAACCATTGGGATTAAAAAAGGGACTTCAAGCAGTTCGTGATGAAAAAATTATATCTCTTGCAGTTCGGATGGCTACTGAGATAGGAGCTGATTTATTAAAAGTTGATTATACTGGTGATAAAGATTCATTTCACAATATTCTTAATTCTACTTCTTGTCCAATTCTTATACGTGGTGGCCCTAAAACAAAGACTATTGCAGATTCAATAAAAATGGTTGATGATTCTCTTTCTATTGGTGCAAAAGGTTTAGTATCTGGACGTAATATTTGGCAGTCTGAAGACCCAACAAAGATCACGAAAGTTTATTCTGAATTTGTTCATAAAGAAATTAAATTGGAAGAAGCTTTGAAGAGACTGGATTGATTTATTGTGTCTAATTTAGAACTTGGTTCTTTGCCCGTTAACGAACGATATTTTGACGATTCATCATCTAATTTCCATACTGTCTGTGACTCTGCACTTAAAGATTCTGAGAACTTTTGGGCAAACATGGCCAAGGAACTATCTTGGTTCAGTGAATGGACTGAAACTCTTGATTGGAAACCACCGTTTGCAAAATGGTTTGCAGGTGGCAAAATAAACGCATCATTCAATTGCCTGGATCGCTATATGGATTCTGAGCAAAAGGACAAAGTTGCTTATATCTGGGAAGGCGAAAATGGAGATAAAAGAAGTCTTACTTACGCTCAACTCTTTGACGAGGTTAATCATTTTGCCAGCGCATTGCTTAATTTAGGCATAAAAAAAGGTGATAAAATTGCATTTTACATGCCTATGGTTCCAGAATTTCCAGTTGCTATACTTGCGGCTACTAGAATAGGTGCCACGTTTACAGTAGTTTTCTCTGGATTTAGTGCTTCAGCACTTGCAGATCGAATCAATGATTCACAAGCCAAGTTAGTCATTACTTCAGATGGAGGATTTCGCCGAGGAAAAATACTCAAACTTAAAGAGATTGTAGATGAAGCACTTACTAAAACCTCAACTGTTGAAAATGTAATTGTACTGAATCGAGCAAATATGGAAATTAATATGATTGAAAATCGAGACGTTTGGTGGGAAGACGCAATAAAGGACACTAGTGGTTTTGTGGAACCTGAACAACTTGACTCTGATCATCCTTTGTATATTCTTTATACTTCTGGTACTACTGGAAAACCAAAGGGTGTCTTACATGGAACTGGTGGTTATTTGACTTATGTCTATGCAACTACTAAATGGGTTTTTGATATCAAGAATGACGACATATACTGGTGCCCTGCAGATATTGGTTGGGTTACTGGACATAGTTACTTTATATTTGGACCACTTCTTCACGGGGCTACATCAATAATGTATGAAGGAGCTCCTGATTATCCTAACCCTGAAAGACTTTGGGAAATGATTGACCGATATAATGTTACGATATTTTACTTTACTCCGACTGGAATACGTGCTTTGATGAAACATGGAAATGAATTACCGCAGAAACACAATCTTGGCACACTTCGACTACTTGGAACTGTTGGCGAACCAATTAATCCTGCAGCTTGGAAATGGTATTATGAAGTAATCGGAAACAAAAAATGTCCAATAGTAGATACATGGTGGCAGACAGAAACTGGAGGAATAATGCTTTCTGCATCTCCAAATCTTGGTTTAGTTTCTTTAAAGCCTGGTTCAGCAACCTTCCCTCTTCCTGGAATTGACGCTGATATCGTTGACGAGAAAGGTAATTCTGTAGGACTTGGTGAAAAAGGATTCATAGTTATTAAACGTCCTTGGCCCGGAATGTTCATGACTTTATATAATGATCCAGAACGTTACAAACAGGTATATTGGGAAAAATTCTCAGGATACTATTATCCTGGAGATTATGCTGTTCGAGATAAAGATGGATACTTTTGGCTCCTTGGAAGGGCTGATGAAGTTCTCAATGTGGCAGGCCATAGATTGGGAACCATAGAAATTGAAGATGCATTGGTGGAACATCCTGCTGTCGCTGAAGCAGCTGTTGCGGGAAAACCTGACGAAATAAAAGGAGAATCAATTGTTGTATTTGCAATCCTTCAAAAAGGCAACGAACCAACTGAAGAACTTAGAACTGAATTATTTAATCATGTCAGAAAAGTTCTCGGTCCAGTGGCTACTCCTGAGGAAATTCATTTTGTAAATATGGTGCCAAAGACTCGCAGCGGAAAGATAATGCGTCGTATTGTGAAGGCAGTTGCATCTGGAACAGATATAGGAGATATAACAACAATCGAAGATGGTGCCTCTGTTGACGAAGTTAAACGAACACTTAATGAATTTCGTAAATCAATAAAGGATAGATGATAATATGACCGATCCCATGGATAATGCCGTAGAAATAATGCGCAAAGGAGGAACTCTTCTTAGTGAAAAATGTTCTCGTTGTGGAGGTGTTCAGGTTAAATATAAGGGCAGGGTGCTTTGTATTGCAGAAGATAATTTATCCGAAAACTTACAGACTAGTACCGTTTCTGACGATGTTACACTATCAAACATTCGTAATACTGTAATTGAAAAGATTGATATTATTACTAATTCCTTAAACAGGGAAACTGATGTAAATAAACAAGTTATTCTTGTTGATTTACTTCAAAAGTACGTTTTATTATTAAAAGACTGTGAAAATACCGATCAGGCTACAAATCAAAAACAATAATAATGCGATTTGCCTGTTTATTTATTGCCTCGGCTCTGCCTCGGTTCATTCGCGAGATAGCTCAGTATGGCTAGAGCGTTTCCTTGGTATTAAACAAAAAGGAAAAGGTCCCGGGTTCAAATCCCGGCCGAGGCTTTTATTTTAATATTTTTAGATTATAAATTAGACTTTACATTGAGTATCACTGAGAAATGTGATAACTGTACTGGATGTTTCTGCTAAAGCTTGTTGATTGTTCATAATTAATCCTCCCAGGTTGTCTTTCCAAACTACAATATTATCAGTTCGTTTTATTGGATTTGTTAATCCACTGCCCCAATTTACACCAATTACTTCGCCGTTCATATTAACTATTGGGGATCCGCTTGATCCACCAAATACTGACGGTAATGAAAATGAATGTTCATCTGGTCTATAATTTTGTTTTCCATTATAACTTCCTGTTGCAATAACCCACTTTCCTAATTCTCCTGGATGTCCTACTAAAATTACTGTGTCATGGATTATTGGTGAATCAATTGAAATTGTAAGTGGTACTGATACCATGTATTGAGGAATATCGACTTTAACAAGTGCAAGGTCCATTTCTCCTCTTACTCCTCTTTGATTCTTCACATGATCTCCTGATTTAATTACTTCGCCATTATATGTTCTACCATTACTTAATTCAACTGTTACCTGACTGTTGCCTCTTGTTACATGTGCATTTGTTAGTAAACAACCATCGTTCGATATAAAAAATCCAGTACCATAACCTCCTCCTGTACTTACAAATGCTACTGAATTCTGTACATTTTTACCAATTTTATAAATTTCGTCTCTATTTTCTACAGTAGTTTTCGATAGAAGAACTGTCAACTTTCTCTTATCTTCAATTAGAACTGTGTTTTCTTCATTTAGTTCATCATTTTCTACTATGAGTTCCACATTTCTTTTTGTAAGATCTATATTGTTTTCATTAAGTTCACTGTTTTTTTCTCCAAGTTGATTGATGGCTTGTTCTTGTTCTTCAAGATTTTCATCAAGTGTAAGTATTTGTGATTCTAGGTTTCTTGAACTCTCACGTAATTGTTGAACGTTATTTAAACGCAACTCTAATTCATCATTTAAGTCTATTATTCTTGAATGTTTTATCTCATTTTCTTCAGAAAGTGTTAATATTTCGTTTATTCTTTCTTGTATGTCAAATTCTAGATTTATTTTCTGCTGATTAATGTTTTCTAGTTCTGTTTGTAATTGTTCTAATAATTCTGCAGTTTCTATATATTCTTCTATTAATTGAGATAATTCATCATCTAATTGTTGATTCTCTTCTTGTATTTTAGCCATATCATTGCCGAGATTTACATAATTTAATTCTAATATTTTGTAATTTTCAGTTAATTCCTTGTTCCCTTGAAAGAGAATTACTGTAGGCGTGATTAAAATTATACATAATAAAATTACTTTTAGACTGTTGCCCATAAAAGGTTCAATTAGTAATATAGCGACATTTAATATAAAAATTGCAGTTAAGTATTCAAAATTGAGTGAAAAATTGCAGTTTTTCATGCTGATTTTTCATCAGCATGTAATTTTGTTCTGCAAAGCCTACATTTCGTAGGTTCATGTAGCCGAGTACGACCATTTAGTCACGTATGACCATTCGATTTTCATATATTTTTTTTCACCATTGTCAACTTTTGACGGTGTTATATGATTATGCCGATCTGCATAATTAAGTTATATAAAGCTTATCCATCAAAACTATGAAATTCTAGTTCTTAATAATAATATTGTGGTCCTTGTAAATATCCCTCAGTTGTTAGTGGATAGTATACTTACTGGAAGTGTACTTGCTTTGGGAGCAATTGGATTAACTCTTGTATACCGTGTCATGAAATTTCCTAATTTTGTTCATGCAGAATTCCTGACTTTCGGAGCTTATTCTGCATATGCTGCAAATCAATATCTTGGTCTTGGATTGTTCGCTGGAAGCATCTCGTCTTTCATTGGTTCTGGACTATTGGCTGTCATCTCTTATCACTTTGTGTTCTCAAAATTGGAAAATGTCAGCTCGTCTGGAACAACTACCAAACTTACTTCAATGTTGATTGCATCTATAGGACTTGGTTTCATATTTAGACATTCCATCCAGGAAATTTGGGGTGCAAATGTTTTGTATTTCAATATCGAAGCTCCTGTAATTTATGAATATTTCACTGCAAGGTTCACAAGTTTCGATCTTATAATTATATTATCATCAATTCTTCTTGTTTTATTTCTTCATGTATTTTTGACTTATACTAATCTTGGTAAATCAATTCGTGCTACCTCTGACAATCCTAATCTTTCTCTGATCAGTGGAATTGACACTGATCGAGTAATTTACACTGTGTGGTTCCTCAGCGGAGGCACTGCAGGATTTGCAGGTTTCTTACGTGGTGTTGATACTCGTTTATCTCCATGGCTTGGTTGGAATGTATTACTTATTGCATTTGCAGTTGTCATCCTTGGTGGTATTGGAAGCTTTTACGGAGCAATTATTGCAGCGTATCTTATTGGTTTCGTTGAGAACATAGGAGTCGTTGCGCTGATTAATCTGGAATTGCCAACAAGCTATCGACCTGCAATAGCTTTTTCTATATTGATTATTATGCTTATTTTCAGACCTCAAGGTCTATTTAGTACTTCCAGTACTCGGAAAGGTGGTTAGTTGCTAAATTTCATACTTGATGCTTTGATCTATACTGGAGTATTTGGCATTCTAGCAATCAGTCTGAATCTTGAAGCCGGATTCACTCGCTTAATGAATTACGGAAAAGTTGCCTTTTTTGGTGTTGGCGCATATACCTCTGCACTGCTAGCATTAAACGGATACAATTTCATATTCACTTTGGTAGCTGCTATTTTCATGTCAGCACTTGCAGGATTCTTTATCTCATTGCCGACACTCCGTCTTCGTGAGGATTATTTCGCAATTGTCACTGTATCTTTTGGCGAAATCCTGAGGCTGTTCTTTGTCAGTGAAGCATGGCTTACCAATGGCACAAGGGGACTTCCTGGTATACCTAGGCCATTGGCCGACGTCATTCCAAGCGACAATTATCTTCTATTTTATGTTCCTATCGTTTTTATATTTCTATTTGCTTGCTATCTGATAGCTACACAAATAGTCAACTCTCCGTTTGGACGAGTTCTGAAATCTATACGAGAAGATGAAGTTGCATCAAAGTCACTTGGAAAAGACATTTTCAAATTCAAAACAAAATCGTTGATTATTGGTTCATCTATGGCAGGTATTGCAGGACATCTTTTCTCATATCATCTTCGTTTCATATCTCCAGACATGTTCTTTCCTGTTCTTACATTTACTATCTGGACGATGATGATTATTGGAGGAATAGCAAATATCAAGGGTTCAATTCTTGGAGCTTTACTTGTACAAACTTTCGAAAGAGGAATGTCTATTGTTAAAGATTATATCGTTTTGCCAATTGATCCACTAAACTTTAGAATTATTGTTATTGGTTTTATTTTGATATTGTTTATGATTTATCGACCTGAAGGTATTATCCCTGAAGAAAAGACTCACTTTATCTCAACGAGGTTGGAAGGAAATGAAACAGCTGAAAATAAATAACATTCATAAATCCTTTGGAGGGATAGTTGCATTAGACGGTGTTGATTTCTCTGTGAAAAGAAAATCAATTACAGGGTTGGTTGGACCAAATGGTTCTGGTAAAACTACTTTATTTAATAGTATAACTGGATTCATTCCTGTAGACAAAGGTTCTATCGAGTTCAATGATATAGATATAACCAATCTTTCTCCTGACAAAATAGCTAATCATGGAATAATTCGTTCATTCCAAATTCCTAGACCTTTCTCTAAGATGACAGTTTTGGAAAATGTATTGTTGAGCGGTAAGAATCAAATTGGCGAGAATATTCTTCCGTTACTTTTCCGTAAGAAAGAAGTTTTCAAACAAGAGCAAGATAATCATAAACGAGCACAAGAACTCTTAGAACTACTTGATTTGTCGCATCTGACGAATGAATATTCTGCTGGCCTTTCTGGCGGCCAGAAAAAATTACTTGAACTTGCTAGAATTCTTATGGCTGATCCTGAAATAATCCTTCTTGACGAACCTATTGCAGGTGTTAATCCTACTTTAGCAAACAAGATATTTGAAAAGATTATCGAAATGCGAGACAAATACAATAAGACATTCTTAATTGTAGAACACAATATAGATGTTGTTCGAGATTACTGTGATTATCTTGGCGTTATGAATCGTGGAAAAATACTTGCTGAGGGAAATCCTTCTAAAGTCTTTGAAGATAAAAAAGTATTGAACATATATTTGGGGCTGGATGATTAAATATGTTTAAAGTATCAGGAGTGCATTCAGGTTATGACGGCACAATCATCATCGAAGATATCAATATCAACGTGCAACGAGATGAGATTGTTACAATTATTGGACCTAATGGCTCTGGTAAAAGTACTTTATTGAAAAGTATATTTGGAATTGTAAAACCTCAACAGGGTAAAATAGAATTTCTAAATGAACAAATAACTGGAATGAAACCATTTAGAATCTTTGAAAAAGGTATATCATACGTACCACAGATAGAAAATATTTTTTCCAATCTTACAATCTCTGAGAATCTTGATATTGGTTTCTATACTTCAAAAATTAATGACACTAAAAATGAATTAGATAAAATTTATTCAATTTTTCCTCAATTAAAAAATAAAAAATCTATAAAGTCGGGTAATTTGAGTGGAGGTGAAAGACAGATGTTGGCAATTTCGAGGGCGTTAATTGGAGATCCTAAACTATTGTTATTAGACGAACCCACAGCTAGCTTGGCTCCAAATCTTGTTAGTGAAATCATGCAAAAATTAATTCAAATCAAAGATTCTGGAACTTCAATTTTGTTAGTTGAACAAAATGCAAAGAAATCTCTTGATATATCTGAGCGATGTTATGTTTTAGTTATGGGGAAAAACTTTTTTGAAGGTAAAGCTTCTGAAGTTATTCAAAATAAAGAATTAGGTCGTATGTTTCTTGGCAATAAATAAAAAAATGAAGGGTTTATCGATTTTAATCTAGCTTTACGCCAGATGGATCCCATGATCCTATATCGACAAACGCTCCGTTTGTTATTTTCCATATGCTATAGGTTCCGCCTACATCTCCATTACTATCGAATGTTTTGTCGCCTGATGCGCCTATATAGCCTTTTGCTACATTAATTAACGCGTCTCTGATTGATTCTTTAGATGCATCTGCTCCTGCTTCATCAATTGCCATTAAGGCTAATTTTGCAGCATCATATGCTTCTGCAGAATATATTCCAGCTTCAAGTCCGTATTGTACTAATAGACCTTCAAAGGCTGCTGCATTAGGTGAATCAGGTGCTGATGGTTTTGTACCAATCATTCCTTCTGTTGCATCTGCAATTCCTGGTGCATCAAATATAGCAGGATCTGCTATACCATCTCCGCCCATCCATTGCGCTGTAATTCCTAGTTCTGCAGCTTCTCTGAATATTATCTGTCCATCATCTGCGTATGAGACATCAAGTATTAGATCTGGATTTGTTCCTTGAATCTGAGATAGTTCTGTACGATACGTTGCCATCTCTAGTTCATATGGTACTTTAATTGTTATGGTTCCGCCATTTGCTTTGAATTGATTTTCGAATACATCAGCTAATCCTTGTCCATATTGATTATTTACAAAAATTATTGCTGCTGTTTTATGACCTTGTGACCAAGCTAAATCTGCCATTGCAACGCCTTGTAGTGCGTCACTAGGCGCCGTACGGAAAATGAAATCTCCAGCGTTTGTTACATCTGGTGATGTAGATGCTGGTGAAATCATGATGGTTTTGCCATCTTCTACAATTGGTGCTGCTGCTAGTGTTGATGAACTAGCATAGACTCCTACAATTGCATGTACTTGATCTACGTCAACAAGTTTCCTTGCTGCAGCTGCCGATGCAGCTGGATCTGTTTGTGAATCTTCTTCGATT
>JACAFT010000005.1:0-43705 GCA_013378375.1 Nitrososphaerota archaeon | reverse complement strand
TTGCTTGATTTTTGTTTCTGATGACAGTCCAATATAAAATACTAATAATCCAATTATGAGAGTCAGTACTGCTAGTCCAGAGTAGCTTGATTCTAATCTTATAGATATTGAATTTTGAACAATTTTTGTTTTATCTTTATTCCAAACTACTGCTGTTATTTGTTCTGATTCTGGATCTAATAGTTTTTTATAAGTTCCCGTTACATTGTATCTTTCTACTATTGGTTCCCATTCTTTACACATTGCGTCTCCTGATCGTACACCTCCACATCTTTTAAAAATATCATAGTTTTCAGGGTCAAAAAGAAATAAGTGTATTATGTCTCCTTCAATTAGTTCTCCATCTACATATTCTGGTCCTTTTATATTATTTGTTAATTCTAATCTATAATCTATAAATGGTAATGGGTATGTTGTTACATTTGCATAATAAGTTATAAAACTATTAACTGGGATATTATCGAATTCTGATAATACTGTTACTGAAGAAACTGAAAATAAATATGCTCCGAATATACTAATTATGAGACCAATTACTACAATTTGTTTATTCATTTTTACATTATTTTATTGATAAAATAGATTTATAAAATATATGTTATGAGATTTAAAGTTCTATTATATTACCTTATTCTTGGTCTTGCATCCCATTTTTGACCCACTGTTCTACCTAAAATAATTCTTGTTTTAAATGATCTTTTTGATTTTAGTCTTGGACTTCTACCTACTCTTACTTTACCCTCGATTTTTGGGGTTTGACCTCTTACTTTTCCTGCTTTAGTTAGTGAACCGTGAGTTGGCATATTAAACCAAATACCTTAGCTATTTAAAAATCTAATGATATTTTGTCTTTTATTCAGAAACTTTAAGAATGTTTATTTTATATTTTGAATACTTTGACGTTTAAATTACTTCTTACTGAACCTGGATTGATTCTCTTAAATGACACTGACGGTATTGTTTCTACTATTAGGTTTCTTGAGGGTAATGAATTAAAAATCTATTCTGACATAAAAAATGGTATATTTGACGACGAAGTCACTCAATTTGTTAATAATCTACCTAATTTTGTTACTAGTTCTCTTGAAGTTAGTGACGAATCTCTACTCAATTTTATTGGTAAATCTACTTCCATAGATGTACATTATTCTGATTATGATATGTCTGAAATCAATTCATTATTTCTCTCTTCTGGTTTTTTTTCTTCACAAGAAGATATTCAAGCATTTCTAAGGAATTTCTCGTTAAATTATTCTAAACAGCAGATTAGTACTTTTTCTGGAAAAGATGATTTACAAATAATTGAAGGAATTAATTCACTCGATGAAATCGACAAAGCGATCAATATACTAATGTCTCGCATTAATGAATGGTACGGTTTACATTTTCCTGAACTTAATAATATTATTAAGGATAGTGAAGTATATTTTAAATTTGTTTCTTTATGTTTAGCTCGTGATGATCTAACTGAAGAACATTTTAAATCTTTTAATTTCTCAGAAAATAAAATAAATGCAATTTTACAAGCTGCCGAAACTTCTAATGGAGGAGACATTACTTCTAATGATCTTCTTATGATTTCTACATTGTCTGATAGTATTACTAGTCAAATTAAAGTACGAGCTAAATTATCTACTTATATTAACACTTCAATGAATAAACTTGCACCAAATTTAAGTTCTATTGCTGGAGAAACAATTGGAGCTAGATTAATAGCAAAATCTGGTAGTTTGTTAAAATTGGCACGATTGCCTTCAAGTACTATTCAAGTTCTTGGTGCTGAAAAAGCATTGTTTCGTTCTCTGAAAAGCGGAACACGACCTCCTAAACATGGACTCATCTTTCAACATGATAAAGTTCATTCTAGTCCGAAATGGCAACGTGGTAAAATTGCTCGTTCTTTGTCGGGAAAAATTGCTATTGCTACACGAATTGATGCATTTAGAGGAACGAAAGCCGACGATGTTGATTATTCTCTTGACAAAAGACTTGCCGAAATCCAAGCTAAGTACTCTTCGCCCTCTAGCGGTTCTGGTAAAAGAATTAATAATAAACGACATAATAAAAACAAACGGAGGGACTTGCGTGGAAAAAGACGTACTTACAGATAATATTTCTTGGATTACTGTTGATGGAAAGGAGAAATTAGCTACTAAAAATTATGTTCCAGGTAATAATGTTTATGGAGAACATTTACAACTATTAGGAACTGTTGAATTTCGAGTCTGGGATCCTTTTCGAAGTAAGCTTTCTGCTTCTATTATTAATGGATTGGCAAATATTCCTTTTCACGCTGGTTCTTCAGTTCTTTATTTAGGTTCATCAACTGGAACTACTCCTTCTCATGTTTCTGATATAGTTGATAAGTCTGGTTTATTATTCTGTGTTGAAATCTCCTCGCGAGTTGCACGAGATTTTATTGATAATGTTGCAACATTACGTGATAATGTTATACCCATTATTGAAGATGCTAGAAATATTCATGCATATACTAGTATTTTTCGTAAAATTGATAGTGTTTATTGTGATATTGCTCAACCAGATCAAACAGATATCGCTATTAAAAATTGTAGAAGATTTCTTAATCTTGGAGGGCAATTGCTATTAGTAATTAAATCACGAAGTATTGATGTAACTAAATCTCCTCAACAAATCTATAAAGAAGAAATTTCTAAACTCGAGTCAAATAATTTTAGTATTAATCAGATGATTAATCTTCATCCATTTGATAAGGACCATGCATTAGTATCGGCAATTATGAATTGATACTATATTTATTTATACAATCTTCTATTTTTGTTGTAACTTAATCCATGTTTTCCACGATTTTCTTGCATAATTTGGAATTTCTCCATTCTTTAGAAACCATCTCCGTAAAAATAATCTTGTAGTAGGATCTGAAGGATATCCACTGCCAATATTCCCATATAATGTTTCAATTTTTTTAATTTCTTTATCTCGAATATATTTTGCAATTATTGAAGCTGCTGCAACAACTACATATATCTCATCTGCTTTATGTTGTGCACGAATACTGATCTTATTGTTGATCTGGTTTAATATTCTTTTTTTAAATCTATTTGGATTGACATCACATGAATCCACATAAACAATTTTTGTATTTAGTTTATTGATTATTGAAGCCATTGAACGTGCTTCTAATTCATTTAAACCTATTATGTCATTTGTTTTTGGCATTATTTTCTTCAGAATATAATCTCTTCTCAAGTTTACAGCCTTATCGATTTTTCTTATTGAAATTTTTCTGACGTACACTCTCTCTGCATTCTTTAGTATTATTTTTGCAAAAATTTCTCTCTTTTTTGAAGATAATTTTTTAGAATCTTTAACTCCTATTCTGGAAAATTGCTTTATAGTATGATTATCTGCAACTACGCACGAAACTACCAATGGACCTATTATTGATCCTCTTCCTGCTTCATCTGTTCCCGCTATCAATTTATTATTATTTTATGTGTATATTTATATTAATACTTAGGAATTCCTGTTTCTTTTGAATAATCTTTGAAACGTCCATAAATATTTTATTTGAGTATTATTTAGTAAGGCTAATTGTCAGAACTAAAATCTACAAATATTGCTGATTTGACGACTCAAATTAAGGATCTTATTGATGCTCGTAAGACGTTAATTACTCAATTAAAGTCCTTAAATAAGCGTCGATTAGATATGCGCGACGAAATTGGCGACGTTACTTCAACATTAGCTACTGAACAAGCTAAATTAGAACCATTGTATAATGAAGCAAATAAACATAAACATAATCGCTCTAAATTAATTGTAGATCTTAAAAAAATTAGATCGAGTATTCGTACTACAAACGAAAATCTTAAACTTATTGAACCTGATAAAAATAAAAATCCATCAACTATTCGTTCCGATCGTAAATTTCCTCGAAGAGAAAAAAGAGAAAATAATAAAACTCTATCAAAAAAATTACAAGATACTGAATGGAAATTACAAACTCAAAAATTAACTCGACAAGAAGAAAAAAATCTTATTGACACTATTAAAGGTATAGAAATTAAACTTAAACAATGGAAAAAATCAACATCCACTCGTAAAGAATTATCTAATTTGTTTAAACAAGTTAAACAAAAAAGTTCAGAACTAGACGAACTCAGCGAATCAAGGTCATCGATGAATAGTTCTATTGATGAGAAAAAGATATTATTTACTGAACAAATGAATACTCGTGAAAAGCTTTTTAATGAAATGAATGGTTATAGTAATGATATTGCTCAGCTTGAACATAGACTAAAAAACACCGATTCAAAACTTAAATCTTTAAAACAAAAACGAAATGAACTTTTTAAATCTATACAATCTGGTAATAAATCAAAAATTCTAAAAAAGAAGAAAGTTATTTTAGAAAAAGAGAAATCCAAGGCTAAAGAAAAACTTGAATCAGGGCAGTCTCTTTCATTTGAAGAATTAAGACTAGCGTTTGATGACACTGATGAGTACCTTAAATAGAAAACGACTTTCTAGATCACGAAGATCTGTAAGAACTTCTAAAAAATCTCCCATTCTTGTGTTATGTATTGATCGAGATGACGATCTTGGTATTAAAACAAATATTCATTCTCCCGTTATTGGAGTGAAAAATTGTCAAAATGCTGCTGTGAAATTGGCTATTAGTGATCCAGAAGAAGCTGATGCCAATGCTATATTTGCATCAATTAAAACCTATAATGATCTTGATAAAAGTGGACGAACTTGTGAGATTGCTATAGTTACCGGTACTCATTCTGGAGGTTTTAAATCCGATGAAAAAATTCGTAAAGAAATCAAAACAATTATTGACAAAACAAATATTACTGATGTTATTTTAGTTTCTGATGATTCTGATGAATCTGTTATTTTACCCATTGTTCAGGATCTTATTTCAATTAATTCTATTCAAAGAGTTGTCATTAAACATAGTGGAGCTCTTGAAGAAACATATGCTGTATTGGGACGTTATTTGAAAATGTTGATTTTTGATCAACGTTACTCCAAATTCGTTCTTGGAGTTCCTGGATTGATATTCATCTCTTGGGCTTTTCTTGCAATGTTTGGCCTGCTTAGTCAAGCTGTTACTGTGACATTAGCTATATTGGGTATTGCCTTTGTAGTTCGAGGATTTGACTTGGATAGATTAACTATGTCCCTTCCTAAATTGGAATTATCTTCATACGTGAGGCTATTTTCTTTAGTATCTGGATTTTTAGTAATTATTATTGGTACATTTTTCGGTTTTTCAGCTATTTCTAGATCTCCAAAGTTTTCTGATTCCTTTTCCAATCCTTCGAATTTGTTATATGCTGCTCCTGAATTGATTGGTACTTTTGCTGTGGAATCTCTAGTTTTTATCTGGACTGGTTTGGGTCTATTTGTTGTTGGTGGTCTGCTTTCAAATTGGATTACTGACAATACACGGAGAGTAATACGAGGAGGGGTGTTATTATTGACTTTGATTTTCTTATTCTTCCCAATACAACAATTTGCAAAGATATTGATCGGCGAAGGTGATACTTTTATTTTTATTTCTTCACTTATTTTTGGTTTGGTTTCGTCATTTGTTAGTGTAATCTATATGTACCAAAGATATATTAGAACCCCTAGGTCTAAAACTAAGTAGATATTTAAAATTGCTTAATGAAATTCTACGTAGAATAGGTGTGTACCGATTTTATGAAAATTATCTAAAAAGACAAATCAGTAGTGATGATCCTCCAGTTCATATTGCATTAATTATGGACGGCAATCGGAGATGGGCAAGATCTAAGTTCTTTCCATCCTGGATGGGACATTTTGAAGGGGCAAATATTGTTAATGATTTGTTAGATTGGTGTCATGAATTGAATATTAAAGTAATTACTCTTTATGCATTATCTGCAGAAAATTTAAATCGACCGTCTGAGGAACTTGATGAATTATTTGATATTATTTCTGCCAAACTTACTGAATTATTAAACGAACCTAAAATTGATTCATATAAAGTTCATGTAAAAGGTATTGGAAATCTGACATTATTACCTGATATTATTCAAGAGAAGATTCATCGAATTGAGGACAAAACAATAGATTATGATGGTCATTTCTTTAATATTGCTTTGGCATATGGTGGGAGATTTGAAATCTTAGAAGCTGTAAAAAGAGTTGCTTCTCAGGTCGAAAATGGTTCACTAAATCCGAGAAATATTGATTCTCAAATGATCGAAAACAATCTTTTTACTTCTCATCTAACTAATCCTGATCCGGATTTAGTTATTCGAACATCTGGTGAAGAAAGACTCAGTGGATTTCTGTTATGGCAAAGTGCATATAGTGAATTAGTCTTTCTTGATGTATATTGGCCTGATTTTCGTAAAATTGATTTGATGAGAGCAATACGAACATATCAAAATAGAAATAGGAGGTATGGTGAATAAGGTGTGATAATAAGATGACTGTAACTGTTGCTGTTGGTGGGTTTTATGGAGACGAAGGTAAAGGTAAAATTGTAGCCTTCATGTCACTCAAAGATTCTCATTCTCTTGCAGTACGTGGCGGTGTAGGACCAAATGCAGGTCATACTGTAAATTTTGGTACACAAGTTTTGAAATTAAGAATGCTACCTAGTGCTGTAGTAAATAAATCTACTAAATTATTGATTGGTCCGGGTGTACTTGTTAATCCTGATGTTACTCTTGACGAAGCTAAAAAATACGATGCTACTAATCGACTCATTGTTGATAATCAATGTGCAATTATTGAACAAAAACACATAGATTCAGACAAATCTGGTTTTCTAGCTTCAAAAGTTGGAAGCACTGGAACAGGTACGGGACCTGCAAATTCAGATCGAATTATGAGAATTGCTAAACTGGCTAAAGATATAGATGTATTTCAAAATTATGTTGATAATGTTCCTGAAATGGTCAATTCTACAATTGATTCTGGTAAAGATGTTCTTGTAGAAGGTACACAGGGTACATTCTTATCCTTGTACTTTGGAAATTATCCTTTTGTTACTTCTAAGGACATTACTGCGTCTGCAATCTGTTCTGATGTTGGTATTGGCCCAAAAAGAGTCGATGATGTTATAGTCGTATTCAAATCATTTGTTACTCGTGTTGGAGAAGGGCCTTTTACTGGTGAACTCTCACCTGAAGAAACAGTAAGTCGAGGTTGGGCAGAAACAGGTACTGTTACAGGTAGAACTAGAAGAGCTGCTCCATTTGATTTTGAACTCGCAAAAAAAGCAATTATGTTGAACTCTGCTACAAGTATTGCAATTACAAAACTTGATGTTCTTTATCCTTCTGCTCGTGGTGTGACAACTTATGAAGCATTGGATTCTTCTGCTAAAGCATTTGTTGAAAATATAGAAAATGAACTCAATATTAATGTTAGTCTTATCGGAACTGGACCTGAAGTTTATGAGACAATTGACAGACGGGTGAAATAATTTATTATTTTCATCTAAACTACAAAAGATTTCAGAAACTAATCAAAGTCGCATTATTCTATCATTAGATTTAACTTGTTCTCCAGATCAAATTCTTAAGAAATCAATTTCTATAATTAAATCTACTTCTGATAATATCTGCGCTGTTAAAATTAATCATCATTTATTACTTCCATTATCTTTGACTGAAATAAAAAAACTTATTTCTGTTATTCATTCACGTAATTTACTTGTTATTGCAGATTTAAAACTAAATGATATTTCTGCAACTAATCTTGTTGTCATAAAACATCTTTGGAAAATGGGTTTTGATGCTGTTATAGTTAATCCTTTTGTCGGATATTCTGAAGGACTCGAACCTTTATTGACAAAATCTAAATCTAAAAACAAAGGTGTTTTATTTTTAGTATATATGAGTCATAAGGGTGCTAAAGATGGTTATGGTTTGGACATTCTTAAACAAGGTCAAAAAAAGAAACTATATTTAGAATTTGTAGAACGTGCAAAACGTTGGCGTGCTGACGGAATAATTGTTGGCGCTACACGACCTAATTTGATAAAAGAAATTTCCAATCTTACTAAATGTAAATGTCATCATAAATCTCTTATTGATATATACACTCCTGGAATTGGAACTCAAGGAGGAGATGCCTCTAAATCTATTAAATCTGGTGCCAATTATTTAATTGTCGGTCGATCTATAGTAAATTCAAAGAATCCTTATGCTATTTCTTTAAAATTAAAATCTAATTCATGGATTTCTCATTAATGAATTTATTTGCTTGTTTTAACAATTTTTTTGAATTATTAAATGTAATCAATTTTAGTGCATCTGAATAGTTTAACCATCTATAATCTTTATGTTCAAATGAAATCTTAACTTCTTTTTGATGTGTTTCTCCAACGTAATATGATACTGTTTTATGAATCTTCTTTTTATTATAATAATTATATTCAATTAATTCGTGGAATCCATTATACACTTCAATGTCATTTATACTCGTTTCTTCATACGCTTCACGAATTATTGTTTCTTCATCTTTCTCTCCTTTCTCAATATTTCCTTTTACAAAATCCCAATGCCCTGATGGGTATTTTAATAATAAATATTCAATTTCATTAATTTTATTGAATAAAATCACTCCAGCTGATTTTTCTTCCAATTTTATATCCCTTGATTATGTAATGTCCAACTCATTTAATATCTTTTTTCTTAATTCGTTTGTACACGCATTGATGAAAGATACTCTCTCTTTTGATAGTATATTAAAATCATTTTCTTTATTAAAAAATTGTATTGATGCCCCTGCAATTTTTGAAATATACATTGCTGGAAGACAATCAAATGTTCTTAGTTGTCTTGACGGCGCAATGTACGCATCAATTTTTCCTGATGCTACGTACATATTTTCGATTATTGCAGAACCCATAATTCTTTGTGTTTTAGTTTTTTCGAATAATGTTCTTGTCTTTTTAAATACTTCTTTTCCACTTTCTGTTCGTATGTTTAAATCTAGAGCTATTAATGAATCTTTAAGTTCATTTGTTTTGTTTGGATTTATTTTTACGTTATTCATTATTGCTCCATTTTCATCTCCATAATAAAAATTTTCTTGAATTATATCAACTACACCTGCAGCAATTATGTCTGAAAAATTTTGATTTTTTGCAATTGCAATTGTCGAACTAAAAAATGGAATTCCTCTAATTGAATTCAGGCTTCCATCTATTGGATCTATTAATATTATTTTGTTATTATTGCCCTGAATAATTCCTGTTTCTTCAGATACTATTGTAGAATTGGGCATTTCCATTTTTATTGTATTTATAATCGTTTCTTCTGCCAATATATCTATATCATATTGAATATCTCCAAATGCTCCTTTGTCTAATTCAATATGATTTCCTTTTAAATATCTTGTTTTGATTGTATTTTGTACTTTATATAACGTTTTTAAAATAATTTCTTTATAATCCATTATAATTATACTTATTATTGGAATTTTAAAAACTTAATACCGAATCATTTTTCTTAGATAACTATGCCAAAGGTCAAAGTTGCTATTGCAGGAGTGGGTAATTGTGCATCTGCATTGATTCAAGGTCTAGAGTATTACAAACAAAATCCTGAAGATTCAATTGGATTGATTCAATATTCTCTTGCTGGAATTGAACCATCTGATATTGAATTTGTCGCCGCATTTGATGTTAATGATAAAAAAGTAGGTATTGATTTATCTGAAGCAATTTTTCAACATCCAAATAATACTGCTAAAATTATTGATGTTCCTAAATTTAATTTATCTGTTTCACGAGCTCCTGTTAAAGATGGAATAGGAAAATATCTTAAAGATGTTATAGATGTTAATGATTCTGATTATTCAAATGTTGTTGATGTTATCACTGATTCTGGAGCTGATTTATTGATTAATTATCTTCCTGTTGGAAGTACTGATGCAACTAAATATTATGCTCAATGTGCACTTGATTCTAATGTTGGTTTTATTAATTCAATGCCCGTTTTTATTGCATCATCCGAGGAATGGCAATCTAAATTTAAATCTAAAGGTCTTCCAATTGCTGGTGATGATGTAATGAGTCAATTAGGTGCTACTGTTGTACATAAAAGTTTGATAAAACTATTTGTTGAACGTGGAGTTAAGGTTGATGAGACTTATCAATTAAATATTGGAGGTGATGCTGACTTTCTTAATATGTTGGAAGAATCTAGGCTGGTAGATAAACGAGAAAGTAAAACATCTGCTGTGCGTGCTATGTCTCCTTATCCCATTCCTACTCGTATAGGACCAAGTGATTATGTTGATTTTTTAAATAATGATAAAATTTGTTATATCTGGATAAAAGGAAGATATTTTGGTAATATTCCTGTTACATTGGATCTTAAACTTCATGTTATGGATGCTTATAATAGTGGTGGTGTTATGATTGATGCTATACGAGCAACTAAAGTTGCACTCGACAGAAAAATCTCAGGGCCATTAAATAGTATCTCTGCTTATTGTTTTAAACATCCTCCTATTCAAATGCCTTATGAACGTGCTAAACATGAATTTCTTGAATTTATTGATGGTAAAAGAGAGAGATAATATTATTCGAGTTTAGATGTAAATTCAAATAATTCATTTAATGCTGAAAACGTCATAGCTACGTCTTTTGTTTTAACTACTATTATTGTATCTGTGAAGCAACTCACTGTGTCTTCTATATTTATTTGTCTTTTTGCGACTTGTCCATAAATTGTAAACACAAATCCAGGTATGTTTATGACTTCGATAGGGCTGTGTACTATAATAGCTGCTAAATTCACTGAATCTTCCAATATTTCTGCATTGTTAAATCTTCTTGTTAGTTCTTTTCTGAATTCTTGAGAATAGATTACAGTTAATGCAGAAGTTGCTTCAGAAATTTGTATAAATTCTTCTTTATTATTTATCATTGCATTTCTAATTTTTTCTTGGCTGCGTTTATTTTTGACAACTGATAATTTAGAAACTCCTGTACGTACATTTATGCTGCTCTTTGATATAATCTCCATAATTTCATTACTAACTGAGTTATATTTTGGGGTTATTCTCTTGATTGCAGTTATTATAGCTTCTTCATTTACATTTGTTTTACTGATTTTCTCAATTTTTGGCTTTAGTAATCTTGCTACACCGCTTATATTTACGTAATTTCTTGCAATGGAATCTTGAATACTCATGTCTGATTCAATTAAATCTCTAGTGATTTTTGCAATTGATGAATTTATTTGATTCTGGTCATTAATAGCCAATAATGGTCTATTATGACCAAAAGGTATTAAAACATTTCTTCTTAAATCTTATTATTATGGGTGAAAAAGCTATACTAGCATTTTCTGGAGGACTTGATACCTCTATATCAGTCAGTTGGCTGAAGAAAAAACATAATCTTAATGTTATTACTGTTATTGTTGATGTGGGGCAAGATGAAAACTTTGAAGCAATTGAAGAGAAGGCTTACTCCATTGGTTCATCAAAACATTATACTATTGATGCTAAAAAAGAATTTATTGACGATTATATTTTCTCTGCAATAAAATCAAATGCACTATATCAAAATAAATACCCTTTGGCTACTGCATTGGGTAGACCACTTATTGCATACAAATTAGTTGAAATTGCAAATAAAGAAGATACTAAAAACTTCTCCCATGGTTGTACAGGAAAAGGAAATGATCAAGCTAGGTTTGACGTAACATTAAGATCTGTTATGTCAGACGCTCAAATAATTGCTCCCGTTAGAGATGAGAATATGAGTAGAGATGAGGAAATTCAATATGCAAATGACCTAAACGTTTCTATTGAAAAGAAATCTCAATATAGTATTGATGAAAATTTATGGGGAAGGTCTATAGAAGGTGGAATCCTGGAGGATTCTTTCGAAGAACCTCCAAATGATATCTACAAATGGATTGATACTGATAGTAAATTGGAAGATAAATACATTGAAATTGATTTTAATAATGGCATTCCGATTTCAATCGACGGTGTTACTGATTCTCTAAAAATGATTGATTATCTTAATGACATTGCAGGAAAACATGGTATTGGTGTTGTTGACCATATTGAAGATAGGCTTATGGGAATAAAATCAAGAGAAATCTATGAAGCACCTGCTGCCACAGTCCTTATTGAGGCTCATAAAGATTTAGAAAAATTAGTACTGACAAGAAATGAATTGGAAATAAAATCCATCTTAGAACAAAAATGGAGTTGGATGATCTATTCTGGATTATTTGTAGATCCATTAGTCAAAGCTATTGATTCATTTATTGATAAGACTCAGGAACGTGTTAATGGTACTGTTAAACTCAAACTCAAGCGTGGTTCATTCAGTATAGTCGGAAGAAAATCTGATAATTCTATTTATGACCAAAATCTTTCTTCTTATTCTTCTTCTTCTGATTTCAATCAGACCTATTCTAAAGGTTTTATTGAAATCTGGGGTCTTCAATCTAAATTCAATGACGGTGAAAACAAATGACTAAAGATATCAATATATTAAGAGGTAATAGACTTTCAAAGACCTCAGATTTAGCTTCTTCATTTATTAGTTCTGTAGATGACGATCTATTGATTCTTGATTCTGTTAAAAAAATCAATATGGCCCATATGCTTATGTTATTCAAACAAAATGTGCTTGATAAAAAAACTACCAATAAATGCATTAAAACTTTGAAATTAATTGATAATTCTTTTACACTAGATTCTGACCTTGAGGACGTCCACATGAATGTTGAATCATTTGTAATTAGTCGTATTGGTAGTGAGATTGGAGGTCAGCTTAATCTAGCCAAGAGTAGAAATGATCAAGTTGCATCAGCAATCAGAATGACATCTCGTTCATTTATATTAAGTATTTTATCAAACATTAATGATTTACAAAACGTTATTCTTAATCTTGCAAAAACACATACTGATTATCTTATGCCTTCTTTTACTCATCTTCAACACGCACAAATTGTAACCCTCTCACATAATCTTCTTGCTCATTATGATTCCTTGTCTAGAGATGTAGAAAGATTTCAAGAAACTTATTACAGAGTTAATAAATCTCCACAAGGTTCAGGTGCAATTGCTTCTGTAATTATTAATGTCGATAGAGATTATGTTGCTAAATTACTTGGTTTTGATGGATTAATAGAAAATTCAATTGACGCAACTACTACTCGTGATTTTTGTATAGAATTAATGTCAAATCTTATGTTGTTAATGTTGAACATTGAAAAGATTGTTAATGAATTGGTTCTTTGGAGTACTTCCGAATTTTCCTACGTCGAAATTTCTGACGAATTCAGTTCAACCAGTAGTATTATGCCTCAAAAAAAGAACCCTGTTATTGCAGAATTGATTAGGTCTAAATCTTCGATTATTATTGGAGATCTCGTTGCATCAATCGGGATAATTAAATCCCTCACTCTGGGATATAGTATAGATATTCAAGATTTGACGCCTAGATTATGGAATTCTATAAACAAATCATTATCATCCGTTCAACTATTATCTATGATGTTGAATACGTGTAAATTTAACAAGGACTCTATGTCTAACAATCTAGACGATACTATGATAGCTGCCGATTTAGCTAATTACCTTGCCTCAAACTATAATATATCTTTCAGGCAATCACATCATATCGTTGGAACTCTGTCCAAGTCATCAATTAACTCTAATACAAAATTATCTGAATTAGTTAAGACTGATCTTATAAAAATTACAAAGAAAATAACAGGCAAAACAATTAAAATTAATTTAGAAAAAATTGATTCACTGTTTAATTATAGTGAAAACGTTAATTCAAAAATTACAAAGGGTTCTCCATCTAATGTAGAGACTAGTAGAATGGTTAAACTCAGAAAAACCCAACTCATTCATTCATCTAAATTTATTAAAAAACAACAAAATTTAATCACTAAATCTGAAATTTTACTTGAAAAATCAATAAAAAATTTATCAGGAGGTGGAAATTAATGGAGCAAAAATGTCAAGATTGTGATGCGACCATGCAGATTTTAGACGATGTTGTAGTCGGAGAGATTATAAGTTGTCCTGATTGCGGTAACGAATTTGAAGTTAAAAAAATCAATTCAAATAATGTTACATTAGCGCCTGCAGAATCAGTTGGAGAAGATTGGGGTGAATAGTATGAATAATCGTATTGGTATTATTTACGATCGTGTGCGTTGGGAAGAAAAAGAAATCTTCAATGCGTTTGAAGAAAAAAATATCCCATTTAGTAAGTATGATGCAAAAGCACTTGTATTACGCAGTGATGACTCTGACGAATCAATTCACTCATCTTTTGGAACTTCTGTAATTCAAAGATGCATCAGTCATTATCGCGGTATGCTTATTGCACATTATTTTGAATCGAAACACTGTTTAGTAGTTAATAGTTCTAATACGAGTAGAATTTGCGGCAATAAATTCCTATCTACTTTAAAATTCGAAGAATTGGGTATAAAAACTCCTCTTACTTTATTCAGTTTTTCTGATAAATCTGCAGAAGATTCTGTCGATGAACTGGGATATCCTTCTGTATTGAAACCTATAGTGGGAAGTTGGGGAAGAGGTGTTGTAAAATTAAATGATAAGGATTCAGCGAAAGCACTTATTGAAATGAGATACAACGACGATGGATTATTCTCGAAAATCTTCTATGTACAACAACACATCAATAGACCTCCTAGAGATATTAGAACTGTTGTTGTTGGAGATGAAGTTGTCGGTGCAGAATATCGTTATTCTTCTAATGACGATTGGAGAACTAATTTCTCACTTGGAGCAAAAGTTGAGAATTGTCCTATTACAAAAGAATTGGAAGAGATTGTTCTTAATGCAGCTAAATCAGTTGGTGGAGGAATACTTGGAGTGGATCTAATGGAAAGTGATGATGGATTCCTCGTTCATGAAATAAACAATAATGTGGAGTTTAAAGGAGTTTCAAAATTTACCAAAGACAATATAGCATACAAAATTGTAGACTATGTTAATAATATCTCAAAGAGTTGATTTGTAATGAAAGTTGGAGTAATAGGTGCATCTGGTTATGTCGGCGGAGAATTATTGAGATTAATCATCAATCATCCTGAAGTTGAACTTTCTTTTGCTACATCAAGACAATATGATGGTAAATTCTTGTATAAGATTCATCCTAATCTAAAGGAATTCACAGATGTAAAGTTCTCATTATTTGATTCATCAAAAGTCGCCGATCAATGCGATTTTCTTTTTACTGCAGTTCCACATGGCAGCTCATATGAATTCATGAATGAACTTGTTAATTCTGGAGTAAAAATTGTTGACATGAGTGCAGATTATAGACTTTCAAATCCAGTTATGTATGATAAATGGTATGGACTTACACATCCTCTTCCTAATTTATTAGATTTGTTTACTTTTGGATTGCCTGAACTCCATAGAGATTCAATAAAATCAAGTAAGTTTACATCTACTCCTGGATGTACTGCCTTAACGTCAATTCTTGCTTTGGCCCCTTTAATCCATGATAAAATAATCAATTCTAACAACATCATTATTGACTCAAAAGTTGGTTCATCTGGGGCAGGAGTAAAGCCTACACTTGGATCTCATCACGCTAATAGATATGGCGTTATTCGTCCGTTCAAACCTTATGCTCATAGACATACTGCTGAAATTGATCAAGAACTTTCGAATCTATCTGAGAATTCTGTAAATGTATTGCTGTCTGTTCATTCAGTAAATCTTGTTCGCGGAATATTATGTACGTCTTATGCATCGCTTAATTCTGATATTACTGAGGTTGATGTATGGAAATCATATAGGCAATTCTATTCTGATTCACCTTTTATTAGATTGATTGGAGATAAGAAAGGATTGTATAAATATCCTGATCCTAAACTACTTGTCGGATCTAATTTCTGTGATATTGGATTTGCGTATGATAAATCTGCATCTAAACTTGTTGTAATGTCTTCGTCCGACAATTTAATTAAAGGAGCTGCTGGAACTGCTATACAAAATATGAATCTTATGTCCGATTTCGATGAAATTACAGGTTTATGGACTCCTGGAATACATCCAATGTGATCTAGATGGTAACGATAGTAAAAATTGGCGGAAGCCTACATAGTAAAGGATTATCTAAAAATCTTTTTGAGGATATTAAAAATTTCTCAAAAACTGAATCATTGATAGTTGTACACGGAGGTGGAAACACTGTAACTGATATTGCAGAAAAATTAGGCAAAAAACAAAAATTCATTGTTTCTCCATCTGGAGTCAAAAGCAGATATACTGACAAAGAAACTGCGTCTATTTTTATGATGGTTATGTGTGGAAAAATTAATAAAGAAATTGTAGTATCATTACAATCTTTAGGTGTTAATGCAGTGGGTCTTGGTGGTGTTGATGGTAATATATTGAATGCAATTAGAAAGAAAAAACTCTTGATAATCGATGAAAGAAAAAGAAAACTTGCAATTGAAGGTGGATTCACCGGAAAAATACAAAATGTTAATACTGAATTACTTAATGACTTGATAAAATCAGGCTATCTTCCAGTTATATCTCCAGTAGCTCTTAGTGATGAATTTGAAGTCTTGAATGTGAATGGCGATCGTGCTGCATCTAATATTGCTGTTCATCTCAAAGCAGATCGTGTTATATTTCTAACCGACGTTGACGGTATATTGTTAAATGACAAGCTTGTAAATAATCTGACTCTTGCTCAATCTAAAGAAATTCTTCCAGAACTTGGATTTGGAATGGAACAAAAATTAATCTCGTGTATTGAATCATTGGATAATGGAGTTAATGAAGGAATCATTGCTTCTGGACTTATTGATAATCCGATTTCTTCTGCTGTTGCACATTCCGATTGTACGGTGATTACTAATGAATGATGAAGAATTAATTAATTCAGAAGATCAATATTTGGCTCCTGTTTACCAAAAATTTCCAATTGTTCTTGATAAGGGCGATGATTGTTATGTTTGGGATTCTTCAGGTAAAAAATATCTAGATTTAATGGGCGGATATGGAGTATCATTGTTAGGACACTCAAATAATAAAATTGTTCAAGCGATAAGCAATCAAGCAAAAAAACTAACTAGTTGTCATGGTTCATTCTATAATGAGGAAAGAGCAAAAGCTGTCTTAAACATAAATAAAATTACTCCAAACAATCTAGATAATATCTACTTATGTAATAGTGGATCTGAAGCAATAGAAGCGGCATTGAAATTATGTAAAAAACATTCAAAAAATAATATTATTTCTATGTCTGGTTCTTATCATGGTAAAACAATTGGTTCATTATCTCTTACTTGGAATCCTAAATATAAAAAATCCTTTCAACCTCTTCTTGATGACGTTGATTTTATCCCATTTGGAGATGTTGATTCATTATCAAATATTAATGATGATACTGGAGCTGTATTTCTAGAAGTTATTCAAGGAGAAAACGGAGTAAAATTTGCTTCAGATGAATATTTCAAGCAATTGCAAGAGCAATGTGAAAAGTATAATGTATTATTAGTCATTGATGAAATCCAGACTGGTCTGGGAAGGACCGGTAAAATGTGGGCTCATGAACATTATGGTTTGAAACCAGATATTTTATGTATTGGTAAAGGATTGGCAGGAGGAATGCCTGTTGGAGTAATGATTTCAAGAAGTGATATGACAAATTTTTCACTTGGAGAACATACTACTACTTTTGGTGGCAATCCCTTAACATCTTCTGCAATTAATGCATCTATTGAATATATAATAAACGAAAATATCATTACCAATGCAGAAAAAACTGGAAAACTATTTCTTAATGGACTTGAAGAACTAAATTCTGAATATCATTTTATTCGTGATATTCGTGGTATTGGATTGATGCTTGCTATTGAATCAAAATTTCCAATTAAAGATATATTATTTAATGGATTGAATAATGGACTGATTATGTTGTATTCTGGCAGAACAATATTGAGATTCTTGCCTTCGTTAACATTGACCGAGTCCCATGTTAATTCTGCATTGCAAATTCTAAACAAATTATTTAAAGATTTTCAAAATAAGGTAGAATGAAATGGACGATATAGATAAGACTATAATTAAAATTCTTACAAAGGATTCTAGAACTCCTAATACTGAAATTGCACAAAAAGTCAATCTGTCTGAAGGCAGTGTTCGAGCACGTATTGATAAATTAATTTCTTCAGGAGCAATTAAAAATTTTACAATTACTTTGAGTAATAAACATTTAACTCTTCTCGAAGAATCTCTCAAGATTTATTCTCCTTCAGGACAAGAAAAAGAATTTTCTGATTTTTTGTTTAATACTGTGACTGATTATGGATTTTTAAATGTAACGCGAGATTCAGCTAATAATGTTATTGGCGAAATTGGTGAAGGTGGTCCTGTTCTATTACTTTGTGGACATATGGATACTGTTCCTGGTCTAATTAATGTTGAAATTAAAGATAATGTAATCTATGGAAGAGGTGCTTCTGACGCTAAATCTTCTCTTATTTCTATGTTGATTGCAGCTTCTTCTTTTAAAGATAAATTAAAAACTGGAAAAATTATTTTTGCAGCAGTTACTGATGAAGAAGGAACTGGAGCTGGAATTAGGGAATTAATAAAGGGAAATATTAAACCTGATTGTGCTATTTTTGGAGAGCCAAGCGGCATTGACAAAATTACTGTTGGATATAAAGGGAGATTTTCTGTAAAATTTAGTTGTAACACTCCTTCTGTACATGCAAGTGCCCCTTGGATGTCGTCTAATTCTATAGAATTGTTATTCAAGTTGTGGAATTCTTTAAAAAACGAACTTGAAACTAATGTGGATAATCATTATCAACAAGTTACTTCGTGTTTGACTCAGATTAATGGTGGAATTGCCGATAATGTTATGCCTGGTAAATGTGATCTGATATGCGATATACGATATCCGTTTAATTATGATTCTGATATAATCGTCTCAAACCTTGATAAAATCGTATCTGAATTTAATACAAAAAATCATATTTATTCGTATGAAATTATAGATTCAACTCCTGCATTTGAAAGTTCTAAATCATCTGTTGTTAGTAGATCTGTTAGTAGAGCTATAATTGACAAATTGCACTCTAAACCGCAGTTTGTTAATAAAACTGGTACGGGCGATATGAATGTTCTCGGTACTTCATTGGAAATTCCCGTAATAACTTATGGTCCCGGAAATCCTCATTTGTCCCATACTTCTGATGAAAGTATAGTTATAGACGAGTTTCTTACATCTATTGATATTTACAAAGATTCAATTCATAATTTTTTTAACTTAATCCAAAGAATTTAATAATAGATATTTTTCATTAACTGTATCAGTGTAAATACATGCCAAAATACAAATCTACTAATGACATAATGAAAGTTATCGGCAACAAAGACCAAATTCGGAATTTTGGTGTTATTGCTCATGTTGACCATGGCAAAACTACTATGAGTGACAGTTTACTTTCTGGCTGTGGTATTATCAGTCCTAGTGTTGCTGGAGAAGCTCTTGCATTAGATACTATGGATATGGAACAAAAACGAGGCATTACCATTAATTCTACTAATATTACTCTCTATCACGAACAAGCTGGAACTCCTTACGTTTTCAATATGATAGACACTCCTGGACATGTTGATTTTAATACACGAGTATCTAGAAGCCTTCGTGCAATCGATGGAGCCATTGTTGTTTCTGACGCTGTAGAAGGCGTAATGACTCAAACTGAAACAGTTACAAGACAAGCATTGGAAGAACGTGTTCGACCCGTTCTTTATATTAATAAAATCGATCGACTAGTCAAAGAATTACGATTGACCCCTGATAAAATGCAAGAACATCTTATGGGTGTAATAAGTGAATTTAATCAATTAATTGATTTGTACGCAGAACCTGAACTAAAAGATAAATGGAAAGTAAGTATTCAAGATAACAGTATTGCATTTGGATCTGCAAAAGATAGATGGGCATTCAGTGCTGCTACGTCTAAAAAGACTGGTGTAAACTTCAAAACTATTTTTGACGCATATAATAATGACAAAGTTGACGAACTTGTTGAACAATCACCACTACACGAAGCTATTCTTGGAATGGTAATCCAACATCATCCTGCGCCTCATGTAGCCCAAAAATACCGTATTCCAAAAATCTGGAAAGGTGATCTAGATAGCGAAATTGGAAAAGCGCTACTTAATTGTGATGAAAATGGCCCTGCGGTTATGATGATTGTTAACATCAATATTGATCCTCATGCTGGCAGTGTTGCTACTGGAAGATTATTCTCTGGAACATTAAAGGACGGAGATACAGTAGAACTTTTGGGCGCTAAACGAAACGGAAGAATTCAGTCTGTAAATATGTTCATGGGCAATCAACGTGAATTGGTTGGTAAATTTACTGCAGGTAATATTCCTGCATTGTTGGGACTAGAACACGCTCGTGCAGGCGAAACTCTCAGTTCTACAAAAGGTTTTGCACAATTTGAACAGATTGCGTATGTATCTGAACCTGTTGTCACTATTGCTGTTGAATCTAAACATCCTAAGGAACTACCAAAATTGGTTGAAGCCTTACGAAAACTCAATATTGAAGATCCAAGTCTTATTGTAAAGATTAACGAAGAAAGTGGTGAAATGCTCATTGCAGGAATGGGAGTACTTCATCTTGATGTAGCTACTAATCTGCTAAAAGAACAAGAGATTGAAATTATTACTTCCCCTCCACTTATTAATTATCGTGAAACAATTTCTGGTACTGCTGGCCCAATAATGGCCAAGTCTCCCAATCGACATAATAAATTATTTTTACGTGTGGAACCATTAAGTGATGAAGTAATTGGACTTATTCGTAATGGAAAAATTAATGATAATACTGATAAAAAAGAATTGGCAGAAATTTTAAGAAATGCCGGTTGGGATAGAGATGAAGCAAAACGCGTTGTTACAATTGATCCTGGCGGAAATATGTTTGTTGATGCTACGAAAGGTGTTCAATATGTTCAAGAATCAATGGATTCTATACGTGCAGGTTTTGCGGACGTTATGGAAAATGGTCCTATTGCATATGAAAATTGTCGAGGTATTAAGGCAATTTTTCATCATTATGTTCCACATGAAGATGTTGCTCATAGAAGCTATGCACAATTAATGCCTGCTACTAGAAGGGCTATTCTTGGATCACTTCTTTCTGCTAAACCAACACTTTTGGAACCAATTCAAGCAATTGAAGTAAAAGCTCCTTCTGATTTGATTGGAGAAATTGCAGGTGTTATATCTTCAAAACGTGGAAAAGTAGGCGAAATTACTCAAAAGGCTCACTTGTCTGTTATACTTGGCGAAATTCCTGCTGCAGAAACCTTTGATCTATCTGAAAAAATGCGTGGTGCTACTGCAGGAAAAGCAATTTGGTCTACACACTTTAAAGAATGGTCTCAAATACCTGCTTCAATGCTTTCTACTGTTATTACTGATGTTAGAAAACGACGTGGGTTATCTTCTTCACCTCCTCCAGCATCTGATTTTATCGATAAAGATTAATCGTTCTTTGTTTTACTTTATTTGTGGCTTTAAACACATCTATTAAATTTTTTCATCACAAATTTCACGATCTTTCTCTGGATGATTTATATTATATATTAAGATTACGAAGCCTTGTTTTTAATCATCAACAACGATTAGTTGATGTTTCTGATGGAGAATGTATTGAAATTGATGGCAGAGATGTATCTTGTACACATATAATTGGCAAGCTTCCAAATAATAAAATTATTACTACTGCAAGATTATTTGATAACCACTCTCCATTGAGATTAGGACGATTTGCAGTTGACCCTGATTTTCAAAAACATGGTATTGGAACTAGTCTTCTTGATTATTTAGATTCAATTATTGACTCGAAACCAATAGAGATGAACGCACAATCTTATCTTGTTGATTGGTATTCGAAATTTGGTTGGTCTGTTTCTGGTTCTGAATTTATTGAATGTGGAATTAAACACGTGCGAATGATAAAAAACATATAATTAGTTGAATTGCACTAACTTTTCAAATTCACTATCAATTTTTTCGGGATTAATGTTTAATTCATTAATTATTATTTCATTAAATACTTCTAATGCTCGTTTCTCTTCTAATGCACCAACTATTATTGATACCCCGCTAGACACAATACTGATTGTTATCTGTTCATTGTATTGTATGGTTGTACCTAATTCCCCTTCCCGAATTATTCTTAATTTTTTTTCCTCGATGATTTCATTTAAACGCTTCAAGTCGATATTGAGATTCTCTTTTGGACTAATAATATGAACTGATTTTCCTTCTCTTCCACATATGTCTTCTATTAATTTTCTCTTTGATTTTTTTGCTGTCAAATTTGCGTTAATTCCACATACATTACATTTGGGCTGTTTGATTATTTTGACTTTATCATAATTGAGATCATTAATATCGGCTAAGAATAGTTTATTTGCTAAATTTGGTTCTTTTCCAATTATTATCCTTACAGCCTCAGAAACCTGAACACTTGATATTGTGGTTAATATTGATGGATGGACTCCTTCTGTTCCGCATTTTGGCATTTCTTCGTCTTTTAATGATGGTTGAAAACACTCCAAACAAGGTGTTTTACCAGGAATTATTGAAGTAGATGAACCTGTCGTTACTATTGCAGATCCAAAGACATATGGTATGTTTAATCTTACACATGCTCTATTGATAGAATATCTTGCAGATACTGAATCTAATCCATCTATAACTACGTCTGAATCACTGATTACTTCGTCCACTGTATCATCATTAATTGATAGTGTTAAAGGCTCGACCTTCACTTGAGGATTTATTCTTTTTAATCTATCGTGTGCTGCTTCAGCTTTTGATAATCCGACATCTTTATCTCCATATAAAACTTGTCTATGTAAATTCGACACTTCTACTACATCTCTGTCCACGATTCTTATTGTTCCAATTCCCATAGCTACTAGTTGTTGAGTTATCGGAGATCCTAAACCTCCTATTCCTATTACAGTTATTCTTGCATTCTTTAATTTTTGTTGTCCTTCAAAACCAATTTCGTCCATGACAATTTGTCTTGAATATCTCTCAATTTCTGTATCTGATAATTCCATTAATTTATCCACCACTTACTGCTGGCAAAAATAAAATCTCATCTTTGTCTTTTAATATTGTTTGAAGATCCTCGAGGAATTTTATGTTTTCGTCATTGACATAAACATTGATTATTGGTTTTAATTTTCCATTATTGTCTATTACTTTATTCTTGAATCCGTCCCCGTATTTTTTTGCTAATTCATCAATCACTTCAATTACAGTACTGCCTTCTATTTCCACTTCTCTTTCACCATTTGTAGAAGACGACATTACTGCAGGAATTAAGACTTTTACTTCTGTCATTTATTATCGACCTATTATGTCCAGTAATACTTCTCTTTTGGGTTCAACAATCTTTAATTCTGGTTGTTGAATAAATGGTGCTTCTGGGGCTTTTAGACCATTTCCTGTTACATAGCATACTATTTTCTCATCTGGATCGACTCTGTTCTGTTTTACCAATTTCTGTAATACTGCAATAGATACTGCTCCTCCTGGTTCCGCAAATATACCTTCAGTACTTGCTAAAAGCCTAATGGACTCTCTTATTTCTTCATCATTTGCCTTTTCTCCATATCCTCCAGAGTTTTTTACCGTTTCTATTGCAAATATCCCGTCTCCAGGTTCTCCTATTGCAAGACTCTTAGCTAGAGTGTTTGGTTTCTTCACAGGTTTTATTAAATTACTGTTATTTTTTATTGCATCTACTATGGGAGAACAACCATCTGGTTGCGCGCTAGTGATTTTTGTTTTATTGTTTGATATTAAATCAACTTTATTAAATTCTTTTAATCCTCTGTCTATTGCACATAATAATGCACCACTTCCTGTTGGAACTATTACATGATCTGGGGCTGACCATCCTAATTGTTCACATACTTCAAATGCAAGTGTCTTTGAACCTTCAACATAGTATGTTCTTAAATTTACATTTACTATTCCTATGTTGTATTGATCCCCTGCATATGATGCCAATCTATTTGCATCGTCATAAGTTCCATTTACTGGTATTATATTAGCTCCATACGTCTGAATTTGAGATATTTTTGCTTTCTCAATGTTATGAGGAATAAAAATATAACATGGTATTCCTGCTCTTGCTGCGTGTGCTGCAGTAGCTGACGCTAAATTTCCTGTAGAAGGAGCTCCTACTGCTTCTAGACCTATTTCTATTGCTTTAGATACTGCTACTCCTGCAGGTCTGTCCTTAAACGAAAATGACGGGTTGACTGTATCGTTTTTTATATACAGATTATTTAATCCTAATTTCTTTGCGAGTTTATCTGCTTTGTGTAATGGTGTATATCCTGCACCTATGTCTATTATGTTGTTTTTGTTTCTTAATGGTAATAATTCAAAATATCTCCATAAACTTTTTTCTCTATTTTTAATTGTTTCTTTTGTTAGTTTGATTTTTTCAAAATCATATACTACGTCTAATGGATTGAAACAATCATCACAAACATATTTTAAATCTACATCAAATTGTTTTGAACATTTCCGACATTTTAGATATTTGATCGTCATACAAGTCTAAAAATACTTATTCATAAATAAATATTTTTTTGATAATATTATTCTTATATGAATAATTACTCTAGTTCATAAACAATATTGTCAAATATGTCTTTAGTTAGTTTGGAGTTTATCTTTGACTCTGAAGAACGTAGAAATTCTTTAATTGATTTTTTTGATAAATGTTCTTTGTATGCCAATAATTGCATCATTAATTCTAATTTATCTATTTCATGTACTAAAATAGCTTCTTTTGACTCTGATTTTTTTAATTCTTTCCAAATTTCTATATAATCATCTTGAATTTCTTTAGGCAAATTATTTATAATTTTGATCATTGCATCATTTTCTTCGCGAGATTTATTTGGATTTTCTCCAGGGAGCAAATCTCCAATAATCGATTCTGGTAAATCGTGTATTAACATCATTTTCATGACTTTTTCTGTATCCAATTTTAACATATCTGAACAAACCATTGCCATAGTTGTTGCAGAATAACTATGATCTGCAACAGATTCAACTTCTTTTATATCAGTTTTTATTAACCATCCTTTTCTATTAATTATTTTTAATTTCTGAACAAACATAAAGAAATTTTTTAATTTTTGATTGTTCATTTAAACCACTTATCTAAACTCTCTGATCTTTCTTCTTGTGTTTTTTCTAATTTATTTATCATATTTGATATTCTTTCTTCTGAAAAATTATTTTGATCACACAGAAATGAAATTAATTTATTTTTATTTATTTCATTATGAGATACTGTGTCAGGTTTTATTACATTTGGACTAAGAAACATTTTTCTCACTTCATCAATATTAATTAATTCTAATTCTTTTTGAATTGCAGGTATTTCTTCGATTTTTTTAAATTTTTTGATATATTTCATAGCTGTTTTTGGTCCAATTCTAGTAAATCCATTGGGATTGTAATCCGTTCCTATTAATATGGATATGTCAATTAATTGTTCTCTGTTTATGTCATTTAATCTTAAAAATTCCTTTAATTCAATCATTTCTGGTTCTACGTTGACGTATCTATTTGTTCTTGGAATTCTTCTTTTTCCTGATACTGTTAGATTTCTACATAGTTTTTTTGCTCCAAATAATAAAGAATCATAATCCTGACTAACTGAGTATTCTGCAATTCCTGTTTCTGTTAAATATGCTGCGGTTGCTTCTCCTTCTGAAGGAGCTTGCACATATGGTATTCCTAATAATTCCAAGATTTTCTTAGTATCGCTAATTATTTCATCATTAATTCTTATCATTGAATGAGAATATTTTTTTGCGAGTTCCTGATTGTCTTCTTCTATAGCTTTTAAATATTTTTCTTGATTTTTTTCTCTAATTTCTTTTCGTTTTTGAATTAATATTGATTTTAATTCTGGAGGTTTACCATCAAGTACGTATATTGGTTTTATTTTATTATTTAGTAAATTAATATTACGGTAAAATAATCCGGTTAAATGACTTGTTACTCTTCCTTTATTATTTCTTAATGGCTCACCTGTTGGACCTCTAATTGTTGTTAAAAATTGATAAATGATATTATATCCGTCTATTGCTATTGTATTTCCTGATAAATTCTCTATTTTTATTTTCTTTGGATCTGTAAAGTCTTTTAATTTTACTCCCATTGTGTTTTCTATTTGTTAGATATCTTTATTATTACTTTTCTAATATAGTAATATACATGACTTCTGAAAATGATCAAGATAAGACTTTGGAATCAAAATTAAGTCTATTATCGTTTGATTGGGATAGTTCTGAGTTTATTAAAGTTAATACTGAAATTTGCAAGACCTGTGTGAAAAAACCTTGTTTATATGTCTGCCCATCTCAGGTTTATACTCTTTCTGACGAAGAACTTGTTTACAATATTGAAGGATGTATTGAAATGGGTTTGTGTACTGTTGTATGCGATCAACTTGGTAAAGGTGCTATCGAATGGAATCATCCTCGAAGTGGCAAAGGCGTTAGTTATAAATTTGGTTAATTTTTTTTCCATTATTTTTCTTATTCGTGAAACATTTTTGAAGTTAAACATTAATTACCTTTCTAACTTATTATTAGAGTGGGAAAGATGACAAGATTCGAAGAATCTACTAGTCTAGAAAATGATAATGTTGAAACCGAAGAAATTAATGATGTTGAATCAGATTCTTCTCCGGAACTAAATAAAGAGACGTTAGAAGTTAATTCATTGCCTGGTGTTGGTCCTGTTACTACTAAAAAACTTACCGAGGCTGGAATCTATACAATTCTTGATGTAGCTGTTCGAGGTCCTGGTGATGTCGCAGATACTACCGGATTTGAAATGGACAAGGCTATAGACTTGTGTAATAAAGCTCGACTCAAATTAGTTGAAATTGGGAGATTTGAAAAAGATTTTGTTTCTGCCAGTGAAATATATGATAGAAGACAAAAAATTGAAAGAATAAAAACTGGAAGTAATAATCTTGACGAATTATTAATTGGCGGAATTGAAACACAAGCTGTTACTGAATTTTATGGAGAGTATGGAACTGGAAAAACACAGATATGTCATACATTGTGTCTAACTGTACAACTTCCTTTTGATCAAGGAGGATTAGATGGAGATGTTGTTTATATTGATACAGAAAATACATTTCGACCTGAGCGTTTACGTGATATTGCAGAAATGCGTGGCATGGATCCTGATAAAGCTCTTGAACGAATTATTGTTGCTAAAGCATACAATAGTTCGCATCAGGAATTACTTGTTGGAGAATTAGGCAAGGTCCTGGATACTTCAAATACACGACTTGTTATAGTGGATTCTTTAATGGGACATTATCGTGCTGAATTTTTGGGCCGTGGAACACTTGCAACTCGTCAGCATAGACTTAATCGATTTATGCATTTATTAACTCGTACTGCCGAAACTCGTAATGTCGCCATTGTCATAACAAATCAAGTTATGTCTGCTCCTGATTCATTTTTTGGAGACCCAACAAGACCTGTTGGCGGGCATGTGGTTGCTCATACAAGTACTTATAGGTTATACTTGAGAAAATCTGGAAAAAACCGTATTGCTAAAATGAAGGACAGCCCATATCATCCTGAACACGAAGCAGTATTTACTCTTAATGAAAAAGGTATAGACGACCCTGCTGACGCTAAAAAGAAATAAATCTATAATTTCTATATAGCAAAAAGAAATAAATAACTAATTTAGAGTTATCTATTGTTGATATGGTGAACTTTAACACATGAACCGAATATTATTGTTATTTCTAATGTTTCTATTGCTGGTTCCAAACTTCCCAATTCCTGATAGTCATGCCACTCATGACTATAAGGAGGAATTATCTGTTTCAGTTTCTGGCGATATAGCTTACTGGTCTATTAAACTCACTGATGTAAATACTACTGGTGTGACTTCACAAAATCTCGATAATTCATTTGGAGTTGATTCATTTTCTTTATCTCATTATTCCCAACAAGGATCTTTCGATCCCCGTTTTGATATATTCACAACACATGGTTTTGGTTTGATTAATTCAATATTGCCAAAAGATGGTGCATTGCTTGTGGTTAAAGCTAGTAGTCAAGAAAATGCCGATAAATTTGCTTCCGTATTATCTGAAGAACTTAAATTAGGATTCATCAGTTATGATTCTCGCAAATCTAATCAACTTATGGATTATCAATATTATTCTCATGCAGAATTTAATCTTATTGTTGGAACTTTATGGGAAGTTTTTGATAATGAAAATTCAGGCTTTAATAAATTAATCACTAGAGAAATATACACCTCTAATCCTAATCCTACATTAGTATTTTCTGGTACAAAACAAAATAATCATCTTGTTTATTCATTAACATTGGGAGGAACTTCTGCAGATGCATTAATTGATTCTACACCTACTGATGGCAGTGTGTTGGGATTGCAAATCTCTCTTAATGATTTATTTAAAGTTCCATCAATCAATTCTTCCGGAAGTTCTAGTGAGTCGACAATTTCATTCCAATCATTTGGTTCTATAATTAGTTCTGATGGTATTTCATCTGATTCTAATTTGTTAATTGATACTCAACATGATATTGATAATTTAAATTCAAAAGTTATTGTTAAATTATCCTCCGATGAATTGTTTAATTATTCTCTTCCTTTAGTTCATTATCCTCCTGTTCTTTCTGTAGTAAGAGAAATTGATAAAACTGCAGGTTATAACGGTGATACTATCGAATCACGTCTTATTTTTACAAATCTTTCTCCTAAAATTGATGGACTGGCAATTGATAAAGTTAATTTTCAGGATAATTGGTGGGATGAACATTTCACTTTAGTCCAATCTGGAGGTGAAGATGTTATTGAAAATCTTGCTCCTGGAGAAACAGTTACCATGTCTAGATTATTGAAGATTAATACTGATGAAATCATAACTGTTCAATCTTCTTTAGAAGATACTTCGTTTGATTATGTATTTTCAATCGGAGAAGATGAATATGCTAAAACTACATATTCCAATGATTTTCATATCGAATTGAACGATGTAAAACCTGCTTTACTAGCTTTTTCTTTGTACAATCAATCTTACATCTCCATGCATGAAAATAGTTCATATTCTCTTCAAGTACAAAATCTTGGTTCTCGAAGTGCTTATAATGTTGATGTTTTATTAGACGATGATATTATCGAAACATTTGATTCTTTAGCGCCTAATTCATTAGAAGTTATAAATTTTAACATCTCACGAAGTGATTTTAGTTTTAATTTAGATAATCATATTTGGCATGTTACTTGGTCTGAAGAATCTGATACTCAAAAAATTTCTGGTAATCCTATTACTATTATTAATGACTATAATTACTATAAAAAACCAACTATTGATTCACCAAATATAATTCTCGACAAAATTTCACTTATTCCTATTGATGGTATATGGAAAGATGAAATTGAAGTATTGATTACAATTACAAATAACGGAGACAAAGATCTTTCTAATATCAAAATCCTAGATATTATACCTGATGGTGTTGTTTACATTGATGGCAATCTTACTAAGAACAATAATCTTCTTGAATCTACCATAAAGTCACTACGACCCGGCAATACTACTGTTTTTTCATATAATGTTGGTTCTTCTTCTTCATCTAATATTCTTTTGACTCCTGCAAGTGCTATTTTCTCTTATTCTGACCGAGAATACGAATTTATTTCGCAATCAATAGTTCTGCCAACTGCTATTTCTATTCACAAAGACATTGATGAAAATTCTGCTCTTGTAGGTTACAATTTTACCATCTCTGTAGATTTCCACAATAATGGTGATTTATTTTTATATAACGTACAAGTAAGAGGAAATGACGAACAATTTCTGAACGAAGAAGGTTCAGATTGGAACGAACGTTCTAGTCTGAAACAACAAGGTTCAATGAATTATAATTATCAAATTTCTAATCGTGAACATGTAGAACGTAATTTACTTCAAGCTTATGCAGATTTCGTAATAGGAGGTAAAACTGTGAGAATATTTTCTTCTCAGACCCCTATAGAAATTATTAATTCCCCTGTTATTACAATAACGACAATTCCATCTGAAATTTTAGATAATCAAGAAGTCGAATTAATTATTACGATTGAGAATCCATCAACTTTTACTATCAAATCCTTATCTATAACACCTGGTATAAATGATAATTTAGAAATACTTGATCAATCTATCTTTGTTGATATTCCGTTATTGAATCCTGAAGATTCCACTGAATTAAGAACCAAAGCTTTAGGAATCTCTCCTGGTAAATCTATTGTTTTTCAACCTATAATCAGTCATGAACATAAAAATCAATTGATTGATGTTCAATTTGATGAATTTTCTGTTTTTGTCTCGGAAGAAATAACAAATAGATATATTCCTTCTTTGATTTTATCTATTGTCATTCTCTTTGGCACTGTTTATTTTGTAAATAGATTGTCTAATAATAAACAATGATGTATTTTTTAGTTACTTATTCTGACTGAATCCCCGATAGTAGATTTTATTGCGTTGAAACCCATTTCTGAAATTTCACTATAAATTTCGTCAATATGATCACTATTTGTATTAATAAAAATTGAAGGTCCTGTTTGCATAGAATAATATATTGGTATATTCTCTTTCTGTTTTCGCTTTACAAAATTGATTATGTTGATTGTTTCAGGACGAAGGAGAATTACTCTATCTTTTCCAGTCATTGTAAGTGCATGTAATTCTAAAGAATCTTCTTCAACTAGTTTTCCTAGATTATCTAAATCTCCTTTCTTTATAGATTCTTGAATTTTTTCCAATCTAATATTTGCACTTTTAATTCTCGCATCGAAGAAATTTGATGTTAATACTTCCTTATGTGCTGATTCTGTTGGATAGTCAGATGGAAATGGTATTGCAATCATTCTAAGATCTAAATCACTTTTAGTTGATATTTTTTCTGCATATGATGTTTCGTCATCATTACCAGAATACCATCTTGAATATTCTCCTGTTACACTTCTACATGCTGATCCTGCTAATAATCTTGCAATTCTTGAAATTAATTTAATATCCCATCCATGTGCAGATTCAAGGCCTGATGCTTTGAATGCAGATCCTGCTAATGCCGCTCCTGCAGAAGATGAAAATCCTAATCCCTTTACTTCTCCAAATTTAATACTATTTTCTGATATTATTTTTACCTTATCTTCAATTTTTGCTAATAGTCGAATTCTATTAATTATTACTAGTGCACGATCCAGAACTGTACCTTGTTGTATCTCATTATTGATAATTAATTCATCTTTTTCAAAACTTCCAAATTCTACTGTTGTCTTTGTAAATAATGCATCAAGACAAACTGAAATACTATCGTGATACGGTATCCTTAGTTTGCTATCTTTCATTCCATGATATTTCAATAATCCTTGCATTGCATGTGCTTTGGCAGTAGCTTTATTAGTCATTTTTATTCAGTTTCTCCTATTATTATTCTAAACAGTCCTTTTACATTAGGATTTCTTAATTTACTAATCATTTCTCTAGGGATATCAATAGCAGCATTTTCCGCGTTTATGCCTACTGTTCTTGTACATGTAAACTTACTTTTTCTTAATACAATGTCTTTTTTGTGTTTTAACGACAATTTTGAACTACCCATTGCCTTTGTTTTAAATTTCATATCTTCTACTATTAATTCTATCGTAATCTGATTGTTATCTTTCTGAATTTCTTCTTTAATTTTACTATTTAATGTATTGCAAGCAGTTTTAGCATTTACTCCAATTATACAATCTCCTTTATCAGTAAGATGTTTTTCTGTAGTAATTTCCAGTGTTGATTTGTGCGTTCCTGTTACATTCGAATGACCATAAAATTCAATTTCTTCTATTTTCATGTTGTCCTTTAAATATTCTCTTGATAAAACCTTTAAATGTTAACTAGCTTAATTTATCACTGATTATTATGTTCCCTGGAGCTCAAGGATATGATCGTGCAATTACTGTATTTTCTCCTGATGGAAGATTATACCAAGTTGAATATGCTATGGAAACTGTTAGACGTGGAAGTCTTGCATTGGGTATTAAATCAAACGATGGTGCAGTTTTAGCTGTTGATGAAAAGATATCTAAATTACAAACTTCTGGTATTACTCAAAAATTATTTCAAGTCGACGATCATATAGGCGTGGCTGCTGCAGGTTATATTCCTGATGCGAGAATACAAGTGGACCAAGCAAGAATTGTTGCACAAACTAATCGATTGATATATGATCAGCCTGTTGATTTAGAAACACTTGCACGTAAAATTGCTGATTCTTCACAACAGTTTACTCAATATGCTGGTGTTAGGCCCTTTGGAGTTTCTTTGATTATTTGTGGCGTTGATCGAACTGGAGCTCATTTATGGAAAACTGATCCTAGTGGAGGTTATGTTGCATATAATGCCACTGCAATTGGTACTGGAAGTGAACAAGTAATAGAATTATTTGAAAAAAAATATTCTTTAGATATATCTCTTGACGATTCAATTAAACTCGCTATGGAATCTATAGTTTTAATTAATGACAAATCTAATGTTAGTGAAAATATTAAGATATCTACTATAGATGCTAAGAATAAAACAATGCATGTTCTAACTAATGAAGAACTTTTAAGCTATTCCAAAAAAGTAAAAAAATAAGTCGATTTCTCTTTTCTTTCACATTCTTTTATGTTCAATCATTAAACATTTGTTTGTAATTACTTTTAATCCATTTTTTTCTGCAAATTCTTCTGCTTCTTCATGATCTATTCCTATTTGCATCCAAATTGTATGAAGTTTATTATATTTCTTCTTTAATTCTATAGCTTCAATAACTATTTCTTTAACAAACTCTTTTTTTCTAAAGATATTTACTATATCTACTTGTTTTCCAATATTTTCTGGTAGATTTTTTAATGAATCATAAGATTTTATATTCATTATTTGATCTGCCGTTGGATTTATTGGGATTATGTTATATCCGGAACTTTTCATATATTCTGATACTCTATAACTATCTTTTGTTCGGTCTTTTGATAAACCTACCACTGCTATGTTTTTTGTTTTATCTAGTATTTCATTTATTTCCATATTTTCAATTATATTAGTCTGTAATTTACGTTTTTGTAAATATTCATAAAAAAAAATTGATTATATAACAAAGGATAAAGAATATAAGGCGGTGTTTTCCAAATTGTCTATATATTTGTTATTAATAATTTATGATTTTTGTACATTAGGTGAATTTGGGTTTGTCAGTTACTAAAACTAAACCTAAAAAGGAATCTAAGAATTCTGTTACTAAATCTAAAAAGGAATCTAAGAAGTCTATTACTAAACCTAAAAAGGAATCTAAGAAGAAGTCTGTTGAAAGTGAAACAGAGGTTGTCATACTTGAGCATAATTTGACTCCTCTTCACGAAAAAGTTCTTGACGATCAAGTTGAATCCATAATGTCAAAATATAATGTTTCATTGTCGCAACTTCCTAAAATTTCTGGTTCTGATCCTGCAATAAAACATCTTGAAGTAAAGTCCGGTGATATTATAAAAATTGAACGCGCCAGTCCGACAAGTGGAAGAACTATTTATTATAGAATGGTGATTGATCAGTAATTTGAAAACTTCTACAAAAAGTGAAAACTGGACAATCATTGAAAATATGATTCATAAAGAAGGTCTTGCAAGTCATCACTTAAACTCCTATAATGAATTTATTGAACATGGAATTCAGGATATTATTGACGAAGTTAGCGGTATTGATATTGAAACTACTGTAACTCCATATCGTGTAAAATTTGGTAAATTACATATTGGCTATCCGCGTACTGTTGAATTGGATGGTTCAATCAGTAAAACTCTTCCATTAGAAGCTCGGTTGCGGGATCTGAATTATTCTGCACCAATAACCCTGGAAATGACTACTGAAGAAAATGGTGTTCCACGAGAAACTCAAAAACATCATATTGGAGATATTCCAATAATGGTTCGATCTGATAAATGTGAAACTAGTAGAATGGACGAAGACCAGATAATAGAGATTGGTGAAGATTCGTGTGATCCTGGTGGATATTTCATTATTAATGGTTCTGAAAGAATTATAGTTGGACTTGAAGATTTGTCTCCGAATAAAATTATTGTTGAACAAGACAAAGTTGGAGGAAATATGATCTTCAAATCAAAAATTTATTCATCAATTATTGGTTATCGTGCAAAACTTGAATTATCTCTCAAACCTGATGGATCCGTTCAAGTCAAGCTTCCTAGTTCTCCTGTTGATCTTCCTGTAGTGACTCTTATGCGTGCTCTTGGAGTTAATACGGATAAAGAAATAGCTTCTTTAATTTCTACTAGACCTGAAATACAAAATCTTCTTGAAATCACTTTTGAAAAATCTTCGGAGGTTTCTACTCCTGATGAGGCTTTAATGTATATAGGAAATCGAGTTGCACATGGTATGCTTGATGAATTCCGTGTTCGAAAAGCTGAATCTATAATGGATTGGGGTTTGTTACCTCATTTGGGTAAAAATAACGAAAATCGTTATGATAAGGCGATATTTATTGGAGAAGCAGTATGCAAATTGCTTGAACTGAAATTAGGTTGGATTGATAATGATGATAAAGATCATTATGGAAATAAAGTTATTAAATTTGCAGGACCTATGATTGCCGATCTATTCAGAACTGCCTTTCGTAATCTGATTAGAGATATGAAATATCAATTAGAGAGAACTTCTCAACGAAAAGGACTGAATGTCGTTGGCGCCTCTATAAGACCTGGAATTATTACTGATAAATTAGCAAATGCTATTGCAACAGGTAATTGGGGACGAGGTAAAGTTGGTGTTACTCAATTATTAGATCGTACTAATTATTTGTCATTAATTAGTCATTTACGTAGAATTCAATCACCTTTGAGTCGAACACAACCTAACTTTGAAGCTCGAGATTTACATTCTACTCACTATGGTAGAATTTGTCCTAGTGAAACTCCTGAAGGTGCGAATTGTGGTCTGGTTAAAAATGTTGCACTATCCTCAATAATCTCAGTAAGTTCTTCTTTTGATGATGCTATTGATAAATTAACCCAAATTGGTATAATTTCTACCAAAGAAATTGAATTAGAAAATCGTAGTATTTTATGTAAGATCTTTGTTGACGGACGTTTGGTTGGTTATGTTAAAGATGGGTATAAATTAGTTTCAGCATTTCGTTCGATGAGACGACAAGGACAAATTCATCCTCATGTTAGTATTAGTATTCAGAAATCTCCTTACAAATATTCATCTACTAGAATTCATATTTCTTTGAGTTCTGGTAGAGTTCTGAGACCTTTGGTTATTGTAACTAATGGTTCTCCTCTTGTTAATTCCAATGTAATATCAAGAACCGAAAGTGGAGAATTAAGTTGGCAGGATTTGGTAAATATGGGTGTTGTTGATCTTATTGATGCAAATGAAGAAGAAAATGCACTTGTCGCACTTAATCCAGATCATCTAACTTCTAATCATACGCACATGGAACTATTTTCTGCTTCTATATTGGGAGTTTCAGCTTCACTGATACCATATGCTGAGCATAATCAATCTCCTAGAAATACATATCAGTCTGCTATGTCAAAACAATCTTTAGGTTTTCCAACACCTAATTATGAATTTAATACTTCTGTTCGAGAACATCTTCTTGTATATCCACAAAACCAGTTGGTTAAAACTCGAGCAACTTCTCTTTTAAATATTGATCAAAGACCTACTGGACAAAATTGTGTTGTTGCAGTAATGTCTTTTGAAGGTTATAATATTGAAGACGCGATTGTAATGAATAAATCGTCTGTTCAAAGAGGTCTTGCTCGTTCCTTTTTCTATCGACTTTACGATGCAGAAGCAAAAGCATATTTGGGTGGAATGAAAGACAAGTTTGAAATTCCTACTGCTGATGCAAACACCCGTGGATATAGAGGAGAAAAATACTATAGATTACTAGAAAGTGATGGCGTCATAATGCATGAATCTGTTGTAAATGGCGGTGATGTAATTATTGGACGAACTAGTCCACCGAGGTTTATGGAAGAGTATAAACAATTTGAAGTGAAAGGCCCTTATAGAAGAGACACTTCTATAGCAATTCGTCCGTCTGAATTTGGAGTTGTTGATTCAGTCTTTATGACACAAAATGAAGATGGTGAAAAGCTATACAAAATTCGTGTGAGAGATATGCGAGTTCCAGAAATTGGTGATAAGTTTGCTTCTAGACATGGCCAAAAAGGAGTTGTTGGCATGCTTGTCGATCAAGTAGATATGCCATATACTGAAAATGGAGTTGTTCCAGATATTATTATTAATCCTCATGCATTTCCTTCTAGAATGACTGTTGGACAATTTATTGAATCAATAGGAGGGAAATCTGCATCATTTCGTGGATATCCTGTAGATGGTTCTACATTTGCTGGTGAAAATACTACAACACTTGGTCCTGAACTTGAAAAATATGGATTTAAACCTAGTGGTTCTGAAATTATGTATGATGGAAAAACTGGTAAACGTTTTAAGGTTGAAATTTTTATTGGTGTTGTTTATTATCAAAAATTACATCACATGGTAGCTGATAAGATGCATGCTCGTGCCCGCGGTCAAGTTCAAATGCTTACCAAACAACCTACTGAAGGACGAGCACGTGGAGGAGGTTTACGATTTGGAGAAATGGAAAGAGATTGTCTGATTGCTTATGGAGCTTCAATGGTTCTTAAAGATAGATTGTTAGATGAATCCGATCGGACAAATGTAAATGTTTGTGATAAATGCGGGCTGTTAGCTTATTATGATAATCAACAAAGAAAATATATGTGTAAAGTTGACGGAGATGATGCTCAAGTTTCTACTGTTACTATTGCTTATGCATTTAAATTATTATTACAAGAAATGATGAGTCTGAATATAGCTCCTAGATTATTATTATCGGATAAGGTGTAGAATTTATGGCATTTTTTGAAAACACTAAAGAAATTGGAGGAATATATTTCTCAATTTTATCACCTAGCGAAATTCGAAAATATTCTGTTACTGAAATAACTGCTCCTGAAACATATGATGAAGATGGAATGCCTGTTCAAGGAGGTCTTATGGATAATCGTTTGGGTACTCTAGAACCTGGTCAAAAATGTGCAACTTGTGGTAATACTGCACTTCGTTGTCCTGGTCATTTTGGACATATTGAGCTTGCAGAACCTGTTTTGCATATTGCTTTTGCAGAACAAATTAACAAATTACTTCATTCGTTTTGTCGTGTTTGTGGTAAATTTAAGATGCTTAATGAAGACGTTGAAGTTTATAGAAAAAAAATTGCAAACGAAGGACAATATAATACTAAAATTCATGATAAGATTGCAAAACAACTATTTTTAAAAACCAAAAAGGTTATGATTTGTCCGCATTGTGGTGTGGAACAGTATAAAATTGAATTTCTGAAACCAACGATCTTTCATGAAATAACCGAATCTGGTGGAGCTACTAGATTGTTACCAAATGCTATTAGAGAACGACTTGAACGAATATCTAGCGAAGATTTGAAATTAATTAATTATAATACATTATCCCCTGCCGATAATCCTATTCCATCTGTTCGTCCTGAATGGTTTATTCTGCAAGTCTTAGGTGTTCCTCCTGTAGTTGTCAGACCTTCTATTACTTTAGAGTCAGGTATTAGATCCGAAGACGATCTTACTCATAAAGTCGTTGATATACTTAGAGTAAATCAACGTGTTCGTGAAAGTAAAGAATCAGGAACTCCTCCGTTAATTGTCCAAGATCTTGTAGATTTATTGCAATATCATGTTACTACTTTCTTTGATAACGAAGTTTCTGGAATACCTCAATCTCATCATCGATCTGGTCGTCCACTTAAAACTATTAGTCAAAGATTAAAAGGAAAAGAAGGGAGATTTAGAGGTAGTCTTTCAGGCAAACGTGTTGATTTTTCTGCTCGTACTGTTATATCACCTGATCCTAATTTGGATATATCTGAAGTAGGTGTTCCTGTCGAAGTTGCGAAAAGACTTACAATGCCTGAAAAATATACAAAATTGAATTCTGAATTTCTTAAAAATCTTATTCATAATGGTTCTGATATACATCCTGGCGCAAATTATGTTATTCGACCTGACGGTGTAAAAATACGATTAGATTATGTAGAAGATAAACAAGTACTTGCTGATAGCTTGACTGAAGGATTTGTTGTTGAACGACATCTTCTTAATGGCGACGTAGTAATATTTAATCGTCAACCATCTTTACACAGAATGTCTGTTATGGCCCATACAATTCGCGTACTTCCATATCGTACTTTTCGATTACATCCTGCAGTTTGTCCTCCTTATAATGCTGATTTTGACGGTGACGAAATGAATCTTCATATTCCTCAAAGTGAAGAGGCTAGAGCTGAAGCATTATCATTAATGATGGTGCACGATCAGATTGTTTCTCCTCGATATGGAGGACCTATAATTGGAGGAACTCGTGATTATATTTCTGCAGCTTATTTATTAACTCATGACGAAACATTTCTTGAACCTTCTGAATTCTGTGATCTTGCTTTAGTGGGTGGTTTTAATGGTTCCTTACCTGATCCTGTCAAGTCAAATCCAAAATTATATTCTGGAAAACAATTATTCTCTTTGTTTCTTCCAGACAATTTTAATTATCAAATGATGTCTAAGTGGAATAGGTTTAGTCAGAATAAAGAAAATGACGTTCTGATTAAAAATGGAGAATTAATGCAAGGAATAATTGATCGTGCTGCTATTGGTTCTGAAGAACCAGATTCTATTTTACATCGAATTAGTAAAGACTATGGTTCTGAGGAAGCAAGAAAATTCCTTAATTCAGTATTATCAGTGTTAAAATCATTTATCAGTAATCATGGATTTTCTTTAAGTTATCAGGAATTAACATTAGATGAAGTGAATGAAAGAAAGGTTTTAAAATCTATAGACACTTCATACTCTAAAGTTTTTCAACATATTTCTGATTACAATGAAGATTCCGTAAAATGGGCAGAAGAAAAAGCAACTGGTGGTATGGACTCTGAAGAAGCTCTTGAAGCACATATTGTTAACGAATTGTCTAAAGCAAGAGATAAAGCTGGACGAATTTCAGATTCAGCATTATCTGAAGATAATTCTGGAGTAATTATGGCGAGAACAGGTGCTAGAGGTTCTAGTTTGAATTTAGGACAAATGACTGCTGCTCTTGGCCAACAATCCGTTCGAGGAAAACGTATTCAAAATGGTTTCGATCAGCGTGCGTTGAGTCATTTTGATAAAGGAGATAAATCTCCTGATTCTAAAGGCTTTGTAAAATCAAATTATCGAACAGGTTTAACCCCTACTGAATTCTTCTTTCATGCAATGGGAGGTCGTGAAGGGCTTGTCGATACTGCGGTACGAACACAACAAAGTGGTTACATGCAGAGGAGATTGATCAATGCTTTAGAACATATTCGAGTTGAATATGATAAAACTGTAAGAGATGCACATGGTAACGTTATTCAATATCTTTACGGCGAAGATGGTGTCGATCCTGCAAAAAGTGATCATAGTCAAGCTGTAAATATTGATCGTCAAGTTGAAATTGCTATGATTGATGATCAATCTAAAGTAGCTCCTAATAACTCAGAAATTGAGTCCGCATTGAAATACTCTAAATCAAAATTTGAATTAATACTTCCAGGAAATACAGAAATTCTTGACCAATTATCTAAATCATTTAGCGAACATAATATTACTACTGTCGGAATGAAAAATGTTATCAAAAAAACGTTGGAATTATCAAATCGTGCTTTAATTGAGCCTGGAGAAGCTAGTGGAATCGTTGCGGCGCAATCTATTGGTGAACCAGGAACTCAAATGACACTTAGAACTTTTCACTTTGCAGGAGTTAAAGAACGAGATGTTACTTTAGGATTGCCTCGATTGATTGAATTGGTAGACGCACGAAAAGTTCCATCTACTCCAACTATGAATATTTATCTTCATAAAAATTATTCTAGTTCTCAAACAAAAGCATTAGAGATTGCTAAACAAATTCTTTATACTACTATTGCAGATCTAATTATTCGTACTGAAGTTGATTACATTGAGGGTATAACCTTTATTTTTGATGATAAGGTTCTTACTGATAATGTTCTAACTCTAGATGAAATTAGTGAAGTCTTTGTAAATAATAATAAAGAAGTTCAAATTAATAATAAAAATAATTCGATTTTGATAATTGTTGAAGATAGTGATGCTTCTACTTTGTTTTCCCTACGAAATAAATTACTTGCTTTGCGTGTTAATGGTATCAAAGATATTACCAATCTTACGATTGTTAAAGATGATAATGAATGGATGATTCAAACTTCAGGTTCTAATCTTGCTAAGGTGTTTAAAATTGACGGCATTGATACCAAGCGTAGTACTACCAATAATATATGGGAGATTGCAAATGTTTTAGGTATAGAAGCTGCACGCAGTGTTTTAATCAATGAAATTACTTCAACACTCGACGAACAAGGATTAGAAGTTGATATACGACATATTTTACTTGTTGCTGATTTAATGACTTCTACAGGAGTTTTAAAATCTATTGGCAGGCATGGAATAGCAGGTACTAAAGAAAGTGTATTGGCACGTGCTGCTTTTGAAATAACTGTTCCTACTATAGCTACTGCATCTATTACTGGAGAAATTGAAAAACTAAAAGGTGTTACAGAAAATGTTATAGTTGGTTTACCTGTTCCAGTAGGTACTGGAATGATTGATTTATACATGAAAAGGTAATCTGTAATGAATTTTAAATTAATAGAAAAAAGTCTAAAAAATATATCTAAATCTGGAAAAGTAGTTTATGGTTTTAAAGAGAGTCTAAATACTATCTCTCAATCAAAATTAGTTGTATGCTCATCTACTGTTTCTCCTGACAATCTTCAATTATTAGAAGAAACATGTAAAAAATATTCTGTTCCATTTACATTAACTAAAAATAATTCAATAGTATTGAGTAAATTTTTAGGTCGATCTTATAGAATATCTGTATTTTCTATTTTAAATGCGGATAAATCTGATTTACAACAAGTATTGGACAAATTATAAATTATTTCCATTTATAGATAACATTAAAATACCTTAATTATTTATTTCAAAATACTAATTTGAAAAAGTTAATGCCCGATACAATAAAAATATCTTCAGAAGCCTTTAGTCTAATGGTATTATTTCAAAAAACAACCGGAGCTATGGCTCGTGATTGTATAATAGATAATCGACTTAGTAGAATTATTTTTGTTGTTAATAAAGGAGAAATGGGACTTGCAATTGGTAAAAATGGACAATCTATTAAAGATATTCAAAAAAGTATTGGAAAGACTATAGAACTTGTTGAATATTCTGAAGATCCTAAAGAATTCATATTAAATGCTTTAAATTCAAAATTTATTGACGATGTTAAAATTGACGAACACTCAAATGGTAAAACCACTGCTACGGTCAAGGTAGTTGCTAATAAAACTGGTGCAATAGTAGGTAGAGAAGGTAGAAATGCAGAAAAAGCCAGACTTATTGCAAAAAGATATTTTGAGATTAATAAATTAAAAATAACCAATGAATAAAAGTTACATTTAATACTTACATTATGCTTTAAATAAAAAATATGTTGATGAGAAATATTATGTGGATGAATTAACTTATGGGTCGAAGTAAATCACCAGTTGGAGAATTTGCAGGACGAAAGCAGTATAATAAACGCAAAGCTATGAGGTGGTCTGATAGTTATTATAAAAGGAAGGTTCTAAAACTAGATAAAAAATCAGATCCATTATCCGGTTCTCCACAAGCACGTGGAATTGTTTTAGAGAAGGTTGGTGTTGAATCTAAACAACCTAATTCTGCTATTCGAAAATGCGTTAGAATTCAATTAATTAAAAATGGTAAACAAGTTACTGCATTTCTTCCTGGTGATGGCGCATTAAATTTTATTGACGAACATGATGAAGTTAATGTAGAAGGAATTGGAGGTTCTACAGGTGGTGCCATGGGTGATTTGCCTGGTGTTCGTTGGCAAGTCTATAAAGTTAATGATGTTTCTTTGAATGAATTAGTTTATGGTAGAAAGGAAAAACCAAGACGGTAATTTTTATGAGTGAAACTCTTTTATTATTTAGAAAATGGAATTTTAATGACGTTGAAATTGTTGATCTAGGACTTAAAGAAGTAATTTGTCTTAATCCTACTATTGTACCAATATCTTTTGGTCGACACGAACACAAACGTTTTGCTAAGTCTAATGTTAATATTGTCGAACGTTTATGTAATAATTTAATGCATTTTGGTAAAAAGAAGGCAAAAAATTCTGGACGAATGGCTGGTAAAAAGTCAAAATCTATTAATATTGTAAAAACTGCTTTTGAAATTATTCATTTAGAAACGAATTCTAATCCTATTGAACAACTGGTTCGTGCTATTGAAAATACTTCTCCCAATGAAGATACTACAACTATAGCATATGGTGGAGTTAGATATCATATTTCTGTTGATATATCGCCACAAAGACGTGTTGATCTTGCATTAAGATTTATTTCACTTGCAGTAAGAGAAACATCATTTTCTATTAATAAAAGCGCTGAAGAAATATTGGCAAATGAAATTATTCTTGCTGCACGAAATGATCCTAATAGCTATTCTATTAAAAAGAAATTTGAACAAGAACGAATGGCAATGTCGGCACGGTAATTGAATTTATGTATATTGTGGAGTTTTAGAATTGGCAAAAACTAAGGCACGAGGAAGAGGAAAAGTCAAAGATAAATGGAAAGACAAACGTTGGGTTACTGTTTTAGCTCCAAAAGAATTTGAAAACAAACCAATTGCATATATTCCTATTACTTCGGACAATCACGCTATTTCCAGTAGTGTAGAAACATCATTATTTGATATTTATCAAAAAGATCCTCAACAATATTCTATTAATTTACAATTTCAAATTACTAATGTAAGTTCAAATAGTGCAGCTACGATTTTAAAAGGACATGAATATTCTCGTGAATATCTTCGAAGTTTAGTAAGACGAGGCTCATCGACATTGAGTTTTATTGATGATTATTCTACTAAAGATAATTATTCAGTTCGTATCTATCTTATTGCTTTTGCTCAAGGTAAACTTAATTCTTCAAGAAAACATGAAATTCGGCTTATAGCACATAAAATATTTCTCCAGAAATGCCAATCAATGAGTTATTCAGAATTATGTCAAGATATTATTAATGAAAAAATTGCATCTGAAATATTTAATGAGACTAAAAAGATTAAATTTCTTCGAAAAGTTGCTATACGAAAAACTAAATTAATAAAAATTCCTGAAGACTTCAAACCTCCTATTGCAGAACCTATTGTAGAAGAACCAGAACCTACTGTTGAAGAACCTACTGTTGAAGAACCTACTGTTGAAGAACCTACTGTTGAAGAACCTACTGTTGAAGAACCTACTGTTGAAGAACCTACTGTTGAAGAACCTACTGTTGAAGAACCTACTGTTGAA
>JACAFT010000046.1:0-2232 GCA_013378375.1 Nitrososphaerota archaeon | reverse complement strand
CATCTTGATCCCAGGTACCTCTTATTCCTTTTATCATTGCAATAATTCCACATATAATTAACATTACAACAAGTGCAAAAAAGATCATTTTGTCTTGAAAAGCACTGTCACAATCAATTTCTGTAGGTGGGCCATCATCATGATATTCGTAAAAGTCACCAAATTCAGCTTGGAGAGTAATATCAACATGGTCAGAACCAAAAACTGACAGAATAATAATTCCTGCAAAGATCAACCCTGCACCAATTATAATAAAGCGTATGTCACTCACACACTAGCTAAAATTATTAAATATTTTAGGCTATTCCAATGAATCTTTTAATGCTTTTAGCGAATTTTCATAGAACAGTTCAATAAATGAACAAAATTCATCAAATTGATTTTTTGTCATCAGTTCACTGTTAAAATAAGATTTCCATGTGATTCTAACTGATTTTTTTGTAAGAGACATTAATGAAATTGTTGCATGGTATGCACGTAATGGTAAACCACTAGTAGCTATGTAAGAAAAGTATTGACCATCATTCCACCCGACTACATATTCATTAATTACACTACCATCATGAAATTCCAGTTTTCGCCCAGCACCAACGCCAACCCTTTTCTCGGTGATATATGTTGTTTTTTTTATCTCCTTTAGCCAATACAGGCTAATTATATTACTAATATTCTTCCACGCAATTTGTTTTGATACATTAATGGTAGTAGATGTATTAGCTGTACCATTATGATAATCTGTAGAGATGAGTTTGTTCATATTATGATATAAAATCTTATTTTTTAAATATTGGTTTTAGATTGAACATATTTAAAATTGTAATATTACATTAAATTATGGTATTTGGTTGGGGCAAGAAAAAACCAGAGCAGCAAGAAGCTGATATTGTGGCTCGAGAAAAACAAATCACACTTAACGAAATACCTGATATTATTAGTGAAATACGTTCTATCAGGGAAAGAACGATAATAGCTGAAGTGAAATCCTTTAGAAATAAAATCAATTTAAATCGTAATACCATACAGAATATTGCCACTGATCTTGAAAGCGATTCGCTGAATCTTGATGATATGGATACTCATTTAAGCAGGATAGTAAAACGCGGAAAAAATGATGTCATATCTGTCATCAAAAAAGAATGCAATGTTACTCTACCGGAAATCGATTCATTTGAAGATGTTAAAGCTTTTAATCTGATAACCTCTAGGTTGCTCAAAAAAGTTGGGGATGCATTGGGAAGACAGTCTAATGTAATTCACATATTTGCAAAAAAGTATGCGAAGAAACTAAAATCTGATCTTTCCATAATGACTGATGGCAACGATGAAATCAATACTGTCATCATGAATTATTCTGAATTAGAGGACAATGCTAAACAAATTCTTGATAATATATCTAAACGTGAGGCTTCAGCAAAATCTATTATTGAATTACATCAGCAACAAGAAAAAACTGAAAAAAACATGCAAGATATTAAATCAATAATAGAAGACAATATTAAAAATATCAAAAACATCAAAGATGGTAAACAATATGTTGAATTTTTAGAAAATAAGAAAAAAATTGATTCCTTATCTTCAGAGAAAAGTAAAATTAAAAATGAAATTGGATTGCAATTTGTTAAAATTTCGAGACCATTAAACAAGTATGTTTATGTTTCAGCTCTTGACAAACCTCAAAAAAAATTATTAGCAGGTTTAATCGATAATCCATACGATGTTTTAACTGAAACTAACAAAAATGATATAGCACAAATATTAGAATCTGTACGTAAGGGCATTGAATCAGGTTCAGTATCAGTAAAAGATGTTAGTAAATCAATATCTCAGATTGAGCAGACATTGCCCAAGCTTGATAATTTTATCAAGCAGATTATAACGTATGATAAATCTAAAAACGATATTGAAGTTAAATTGTCAAATTTTGATGATGAGCAATTAAGACTAGAAGAATCAAACTTGGCAAGAAGTCAGCGAGATAAGTTAGATGCTGAATCAAAAATCAAACTACTAGACAGTGAAATTACTAAAACAGTTGAATCAATTCCAAGATATATCAAATCTATAGAATCAATTTTAAACCAAATCTCTGCTGTGCAATATAAAATAAAACAATCATGAATTTGTTTTCAAAAAAGAAAAAGTTTGAGCGTAAAGTGTCATTAAAGCAGGAGACAAGAGATGGTATATTGTCTTATTGTAAGATGAGTCATCCTGATGAAGGAATTTTGATTT
>JACAFT010000045.1:0-2509 GCA_013378375.1 Nitrososphaerota archaeon | reverse complement strand
CAAGAACTGCAACCTTTTCGCATTCTGGACATCTTGCATCCATGAAAAAAATTATCAATCAAACTATATAATATTAATTTCAAAACCCGAATTGAGCGGAGTTAGTCCAGACTGGCAGGACGTCAGCTTCCCAAGATAAGAGATTGCACCTCTTTAACCACGACTGATTTTTTTAGATATTTCATAAGTATGTTGTATTAATTCTAATCCTTCATTTTTTAGAAAATTCCTTAGACTAGTATTTCTTGGATTAATATTTATCAGATATCTATTACGTGGATTTTTCCTAATAATCATTTTTAGAACCTTGGAACGAATTTTATTAGTTATATTTTGTTCTTTAAAATGAATTCCAATTTCATCTTGTTTTGTAAGGTATATTGAACCAATCTTTTCAGTTGCATGATAAATAATATACCATTTTGAGTATGGTTTAGACATTACAAAGTTTACATGTTTGGCATATGTAGGATTTTTTTTATGTGATATGTTTTCATTTGGTTTTCTTACTGATAGTAATTCGTAAAGAAATAAACAGTCAGATTTCCGTACTTCTTTTAAAACAATCGTTATTGCCATAAAAAAATTTTTAATGAATATGAATTAAGAGTTACCATTCAAAAGTGAAACCTTTATTCTGTCAAAATTCTTAATATATTATGAAAACAATCGTTGGTTTCCTTTCAAGACCTCATGGTTTTGATGCTCTTTCTGCTTTAATTAAATCTCAAAATTATAAAATAATCAAAGTATATACTCACAAACTTAACCCCAAATCTCAAGATCCTCAAAGGTCAATACGCACAGATTATGAATTATTTGTGAAAAAATGCGCAGATAATTCAATCCCATTAACAACAATTGATTCAATGAATGATGAAATTACTGATTTTCCAAATTGCGATTATATTTTAGAAATTTCTTGGAGGTATATTATTCCTAAGAATATTATTGATAGAGCTAGCATTGCAGCTTTTGGAATACATAGGGGTAAATTGCCAGATTTCGCTGGTGCTGAACCAATTAAACAAGCTTTGTTGAATGGTAAAAAAAAGATAATTATTTCTGCACATTATCTTGAAAAGGATATTGATACTGGAAATGTTATATCGGTAATAGAATTTCCCGTGAATTATAATAATCATAAAGATCTAGACGTAAACATACAAACAATAAGAGATGAGATTACACCTTTATTTTCAAAACTAGCATTACAAACATTGAGTATTCTTGAAAAATAAATAGATGCAAATTTGAATGAATTTGCACCAAATTCAGTAACGGCGTCATCATTTTTAGTGTGAAAAGAACCTAATTGGTTACGCGGAGTTAGTCCAGACTGGCAGGACGTCAGCTTCCCAAGCTGGAGGTCGCGTGTTCAAATCCCGCACTCCGCATACATCAAATTAACGCAAGTCTTTATCGTCTACTTTTTCAATTGAAAGGATTTCAATTATTTCGTTGATCTTAGAAACAATATCAACGTATGATGGTGAAACGATCTCTCCCTTCTCATTGTGATCAATTATCAGCTTTTTTACCATAAATTTTCTAATTATTTTACTATATTTCAATCTATTAAATCGACAAAAAAGATTGGATCATGGATTGCCCATCGCTACTCATTTCAGGATGAAACTGCGTACCAAAAATGTTCAAATTATTATGTTTTACAATTTCATACTTGCATGATTTGGAGCTGGCTAAACTATGAAGATGGCTACCTAATTGTGAAATTTCATAATTATGACTTTCAGTTACGTCTATTTCTCCATGGCAAATTTCGTTTTCCTTTTCAATAACAACAGTTTCCTGACCTCCTACATGTTCGTCTGATTTTTTTATTGTGCCGCCCAATGTAATGGCTAGAATTTCAGCACCATAACAAATTCCAAGCAATGATTTTTCTTCAGAGACGGCATGTTTTATGATTTTAGAGTTTACTGCGTTAATTTTTCTATCATTTTTCCTTCTTCCAGAAAGGATAAACGAATTAAATTGCTGTATATCTGATAGATTCACTTCATCAAATTTTTGGCTGATGAATTTAATTTTCTTTTCAGAAAGAAAGTTTACTAGATTTTTTGTGTAGATAGAACCGTTGTCCACAACAAGTAGCAACTACTTGCCTACCTCAATCGAGATATAATGTAGCTCAGTTACGTTGTCAACAACTTTGAGGTAACCAAAGTTAAATGCATTTTCTTCTTCCCACATTAGAATACGCTCACCAGTTCCAGCCTCATTTATGAATTGTGTAACCAATTTAGTTGTATCCTCTTGGTCAGCTTTTGAATAGAATGCGATATCACCTATACTAAACGACAATGGAATTTGAATTGCGGTTGGAGTAGTGAGAATCACGCCCTTTTCTTCAAAAATTGATAGCACTACATCTATTCTCGCATCTTTGTCAAGTACAATACCCATTACACCATTACTAGTGGCAGAAGCAGTAGGTGTGATGCCAGATAGTTTTTGTAGATATGCCTCAAATGCTGATTCTTGT
>JACAFT010000044.1:0-2855 GCA_013378375.1 Nitrososphaerota archaeon | reverse complement strand
GTTGGTATAGTTATGATTATTATCGGTATTGTTATTTTATTATATCTTACAGAAATTACGCCAATAGGTAAAGCTGGTATGACTGACGACGAAAAAATAAACCTACTACTTGCAGAACGAGAAAATTCTGATTATCGCACGCTATCTGGAATATTAATTGGATTTGGATTTTTATTGGTGTTAATCAGTTTTGGTGCAAGGCGAAAACGTAAAGGTGGTGCTGAAAAGATTGAAAAAAAACCATCGCAATAAAATCAAAATGTTTGAATAATATTAAAAAATGTGTCACGTTGTGCAGGCTTCCTTTTTATCTCTTTGACTAGATTTACAAGATCTAATAGTGATGAATTGGTTGATTTTCCTGCAGCACGATATACTTCTTCAGAAAATGCTGTACCTACAAGATCATTCCCACCATGAGATAATGCAACCTGTGCAAGTTTTTTCCCATCTGCAACCCAATAAACAGAAATGTTGTTCAAAAAACCAGACAGCATTAATCGTGATAATGCAATTACCTTCAAATCATAAATTGATGAGCATTCCTGAGTTAGCATATTCTTTTGTTCAAGTTCAGTATTTTCTAAACTAAATTTGAGCGGAATTAACGTTAAAAATCCACCAGTTTTTTTCTGTAAACTTCTAATCTTTAGTAAGTGATCAACAATATGTTCCGGTTTCTCAATGTGTCCATATAGCATTGTGGCGTTACTTTTAATGCCAAGATTATGAGCCTGTTCCATAGTATCTAACCATTCATCACCACTACATTTTCCACGTGCAATTTTTCCCCTGATTTCTGGATGAAATAATTCTGCGCCACCACCAGGTAAAGAATCAAGTCCAGAATCCTTTAACCTAGATAATACCTCTTTTACAGAATTTTTTGTTAATTTAGCAAAGAAAAAAATCTCTGCTGCGGTAAATGCTTTGATTTTTAATTCAGGATGATTTTTTTTGATGATCTTCATCATGGATTCATAATAATCTAGTGATAATTTTGGATGAAATCCACCAACGATGTGCATTTCAGTAGCACCCATCATCTTTGCAGCTGATACCCTACCCTCAATTTGTTCTGGCGTTAGAGTGTAAGCATCATTATCATTTTCCTTTCTATAAAATGCACATATTTGACAGCTAGCAGCACAAACATTAGTATAATTCAGATATGATGATGCAGTAAAAGTGACTTTGTCACCAACAAATTTTTTGCGTGCTGCATCAGCAACAGTTCCAATCATATAATGATCGTCAGATTCCATTAATTCTATTCCATCTTGTGCGTTTAGATCCTCACCTGCAATTGCACGTTCTAATGCCTTAGATTCTCCAATTAGTTTTTCCAGCATGTTTTGCATCAATCATATCTAAATAAATAGATAAGTAGTGGGTAACCGAAATCATGCCAGTTTGGTTCTCCCGTTAATTGATGAAAATAAACCGAAATGCTACCTGTGCCATGAACAATTTAAAAATATGGATGAATTAAAAAAGCACCAAGAATTAAGGCATAAAGAATTTTTTGATAAATTTGAAAAAGACACTACTTCGTAATACCTTTTGCAGTAGCAAGGCTAATTTCTGCCAATTCACATTCATTATCAATTGATAACGCTTTTTTGAAATATTTTATTGCCAATTGAATATTTCCAGTTTCTCCAATACAAAGTCCTTTGTACGCAAGAACAATAGGATTGTTTTTGTCAATGTTTAATGCAATATTATAACAAGAAAGTGCTTCAGAGTATTTTTCTAATGCATGCAAAACTGAACCTTTGTTAATTAGTGCATTCATGTTTTTTGGTTGAAGATTTAAGGCTCTATCATACATTGCCAATGCTTGATTATAACGTTCTAAATTTTGTAATGTAACTCCATAATCAATAATAACTCCAATACTATCAGGTTCAACTTGTAAAATATTTTCATAGTATTTTAGTGACTGTATATATTTTTCATCCTCACATAATTTAGAAGCAATCTCTAACATTTTTGATAGTTCATGATTCAATGTTTGTTACTAGTGTGTTGAGATAATAAATTCTAACTTTAGTCCATAATTGACAAAAGCTTCAGAAGGTATAAACCAAGCCAAAATTTGATAGATTTGGTAGTGTCTATGCCCCTTGAATCTATTGTTGAATTTATAACTACATTAATGACAGATTATCTATATGCGGGAGTATTTCTTGCTGCATTAATTGAAACAGTAATTCCGCCAATACCAACAATGGTAGTATTTCCAACTGCAGGATTTATTGCATCACAGAACGGTCTTGAGATACATGAATTGTTTTTGTTAGGAATTGTAGGAGGACTTGGTGCGTCTATTGGTTCAACTATAATTTATTTAATCGCTTTAAAATTAGGTAGAACGATATTGTTAAAATATCTAAAATATGTGAAAGTTTCTGAAAAAAAATTATCGAGAGTAGAATCTTGGTTTCAAAAATATGGAGACAAAGCAGTTTTGTTTGGAAGAATGGTTCCAGTCTTCAGATAAATGATTTCCGTGCCAGCGGGATTGCTGAAAATGAAATTCCCAAAATTTCTTGCATATACGATTTTAGGTTCTTGTGGATGGAGTATTACGTTGATTTTCATTGGATATTATTTTGGAATCGCATCACTTGAATTTTTGTAATTTTATCATGATGCATTTTTATCACGAGGATCAATTTCTAGCGATTTGTTAAAGCATTCTATCGCTTCATTGTATCGTCCAAGGCTTCTTAACGCAATTCCCTTTAAGTTCCATAAATCTGGATCATTTCGGTTAAGCAATATAGCTTTTTGAAATAAATTTAATGCGTCATCATACTGTCCGTCTTCTAATTGTTTTTTTCCCATCT
>JACAFT010000043.1:0-2989 GCA_013378375.1 Nitrososphaerota archaeon | reverse complement strand
TGTTTCGATATTTGCTGCATTACAAGATGGGCATGGTGAATTCTGAAATTCTGTTTTTGTAGGTATTACTTTTTGTTGCTCAACAATTTTTTCTTGAATATTATTGCATCTAGTACATTTTGATTCAACTTTGTAAAGTTCTGTGTTATCTGTAATTATTATTGTTTCAACAATGTTATTTTTTAAGTGATTTATAATATCATCAAGACCGTAAATTCCTAATCCTGAGTTACTATTTATTTTCTTAAATAACTTTTCAATAATTTGTTTCTCTTCAACCATTCTAAAGTTAGAAAGAATTTCAGTAGATTTATCAAAAGCTTCTCTTATACCCTCTGAACCTGAATATGACGCATCTATAGTTGAAATAATCATGTTTTGCAATCTGTATTCTAGGTAATTATTGTTAACAAATTCTTCTTTTGTTGGTCCAGGTCCAGAAATAATGAGACCCTTAATAGGATAAATATCAATAAAATATTCACGTGTGATATGTGCTACTCTATTGAAGTAATAGGTAAGCTCCATCTCCCTTAATTTTTGAAATCTTTTTGCAGACTGTCCACCCTGTCTGTGCTTTCCAGCGACTCCTGAGCCTGTTTCTTTTAAAACCTCAATTTTATCTGCATGTAATAATCCCCAGCCTGCATCTTTAGCATCCAATGCTAAAAAACCAATTAAATTATCATCTTTCAACATCTCATTTAGAATATCAACATGAAAATGGTCATCACATCTGTATAGGAATGTTTTAAGGTCTTTTGGCGGGTCAATTTCAAAGGCCTTAATAATTTCACTGCCTGGAGGTCCACCACCTTCTCTTGGAAGCGCACCACAAAATACGACTAGACCTCTTTCAGGAGTTTTTTTATAGAGTTTTAATCGTTGTACAACTTTTGATAATGAGTCAACCACATGTGTTCTAGTGAGATCAGATTTTATATTATCTGCAGTACCCTGTTCTTCCTTTAAAATAGTAATTACTTCATGCAGTTGTTTTCCTTTTGGGATATATACTGAAATTAGCTCTGTACCATGCCCCGATATGCTTGTTAATTCCTTGAGTGTTTTTCTAATTTTATAAAGCTTAACAGAATCCTGCTTTTGAATTTTTATTTCGACCATGTATTTATTTTGAATTTATTAATATTAAGGTAAATGTTTTAAAAAATATTGGTTGTAAACAGTAAATTTAATTCACTTCCTGTTAATTTTATGGTGTATGTTTTTATACATACGATCAATTTTTTGCCCAAAAAATTTATCATAACTTAAATACGTCTTTTTGATTTAGTGGATTATTGCCAGAGTCAAAACAAGTTACTAAAACTATTGCTAATGTGCCATTATTTTCAATAATAATTCTTTCAATTGTGTGTGTTTTTGGTTTGTTTATTGTAGGCTATGATCAAGGACATATTTTTAGTGTTGTACAGGGTGAACAGGCTTATGTAGATCAATTCATTCATGAATTGACTCATGATATTAGACATGCGGCTGGATTTCCATGTCATTAGTTTAGATATTATTTCTAATTATATTTCTGTAAAGTTTTACTTTTGAATTAATTGTACCAATAGTAATATCAGCTTTTTTAATCCTACTTCTATACAGTTTTATTTTTTTCCCCTCAATTTTAGTATCAAATTTTTCAATTGTTATGAGAGTTAGTTTTTCAAGATTGGTCAGTGTTTTGTAAACATTAGATAATGATAGTTGTGTTTCCTCAGAAATTTTTATTGCATCTTTTGCTTCATTTACAATTGAAAATAATATAGCATGTGAGCATACATGTGTTAGTGCTTCTATTACACGTTGGTTCATATCATATTCATCAAGCTCGAGTAAAGTGGGTTTTGGTAATATTCCTTTCATTATAATCAATTTGCGGATAACCGGAGTATAGGCTCAGCCTTTTTAATCATTATTTCTGCTTTGTTAATACGGCTACGATAAACTTTGAAACGTCTACCCTTATCTGATATGTGATGTTTTTCAACTTCAATTAACGTTAAATTTTCTAGTTCTGATAATTTTTTATAAACAGAGCTTAATGGAATTTTTAATGACATAGAAATTGTATTTGCTGTTTTGCCTTTTTTTACAATTGAAAAAATAATGGATCTTGATTCAGTATCTGCTAAAGACTCGATCACTTTTTGACTAATGTCATATTTTTTTAAATTTTGATGTGTAATCTTGTGTTGCATTAATTTTTTATTCATGTGTTATATATAGGCATATTCTCTATTCTAAGAATATAGAACCTACTGTACATAAGTAAGAAGTTACAATATTTTATATGTAAGATTATGTCGTGATATTTTTTAATTCATTTTTTGTTTCAGCAAGTTTAATTTCTCTAGCTATACGACGACCCATACTCATCGGTTCATCGTAATTTAGTGCTGTATATGGAGAACCGCTAACGTAAAGGTTAGTACCTGCAACAATTCTTGCTGAAAATTCAAAAGTGTGAAAGTTAGCGTTTTCATCATAAACACCTTCAATACAAAACGGACCGTTCATGCCAGGCGGAACCAGCTTAGATGATGCCTCAATAAAATTTTCACCCATAGTATATACATCATCAAGCAATGATTCACGTAATACAAGCGGGCTGTTAGCAATAACATTGAACGAAGAAATAGTATCAGTATTAAGTTGATTTTCAGCAGGAATTCTAGATAGTCCATCAATATCTGATTCATGTCTTTTATCAACTCCAAAAAATTCAAGTTCTTTTTTTATGGGTGAGTAAAAAAATTGAAGATACGCCAAAACTCCCGAATGATATTCTTGTATATACAAATCATCATCTCCAGTGATTAATCCTTGTTTAATTAATTGGTCTCGTTTTTTATTATATTCTTGTTCAGTAGAGGCCATAAAGTAACCTTTCCCTCCTGCTGCACCGTGTCTTTTTGCAATGACAAGATTAGAAATTTCCTTTGGGCTTGAGATAGATTTTGGAACATTGAGTTTTGCT
>JACAFT010000042.1:0-3013 GCA_013378375.1 Nitrososphaerota archaeon | reverse complement strand
TGGTTTGCTGGGTTTGATCAAATTAATGAAGAAACAAAAAAACCAACACCTAGAATTTACAACCTTGCAGATACTGATTATGATCCAGTAGTACATTTTAGCACTATTGATGAGCTCAACGAAAAACTAAGTCAAGCATTGACAAAATCACTTGAATGGGGTGACAAAATACCGACTGGAATTTTCTACAAGAATGAATTAATCACGCCATATACAAAAAGAATTACGGACAAAATTCCTAACTATCTTGAGAACCCTGCTGCAAAACAGAGAATTTCAAAGAACGGGATACCTTCTACTGATATTTCAAAACTTTTAGATTCTTTAAGAGTATAATTCATTTTTATTTAATAAATGCCATATCAGTTATTAGCACGTTAATCATAATGTAACATCACCATTGAATATCATCGAAGCTAACAAAATTTTTCGTAAGTCTATCATTAAAAGTTTTTTTGAGGAAGAGCTTGTGAAACTTGATTTTAAAAAATCAAACATCAAACATGCTACAATTTCCGGTGATGGGCTTATGCAATCCAACTTACTTCATATTTTTTTTGATATTGAAACAGGAGCAGATTATCCTGATGGTGATGAATGGTTTATTGCTGATTTTTTATTTCCATATAGTATGAATATACCTGATGAAATTAAGGGAGCAGATTATTTTACAACAATCTCAGCGGAGGAAGGCAAAAACTTTTGGCATCATCGTGAAATGGTCAGATACAAATATGGTAAGACAAAAAAACTTACTGAGGCATTAGAATTTTTAGATACAAAATACAAAGAACTTCATTCGTTGGTCGAGCCTTTAGAAAAAGACATCAAGTAAAAATCTTCCAGCCTTTTTCAGTGGAGATAAATTTTTTATTATCAGCTGTTATCATATTCAATTTCCATCTACCCTGGTCTATATCAAATTTGTAAACTACTTCAGATACATTCTCTGGAGTATCGTTCCCACTCAAATGATATTGAAGTAATTCAACAATATTATCGATTTTTTCTGTTGCATTATTAAAGAAGTGTTTCTCATGCAAATCTATTATAAATCTGATACTAGGTTCGCCTGTAAAGATAACTTCAATTTTAATTGCATTTCCGCTACCACGGCGTCTTTTCATTTCCTTAATTATTGATTTTATTTTTTCCCACCTCTTGAATTCAAACCACTTGAAAAATTCTTCACTGAATTGTACTGGTATGGTAATAATTATTACGCTAACAAAATTTGGATCAGTTTGTTCGGTTTCTTCTTGAACTACCGTAAATTTATCATCAAGTATTCCATATAGTACTTCTATTTCCCACGGAGAAATTCCATAATATTGTAAATCGGTTTGTAATGATTTATCATCCAATAATATAAAAAAAAGAAATTTGTAATTAAAGGTTAAAAGACGATGGAAATTTTAGACTAGAAAACCGTATCTAGATATTTCCAAAGATACATAGCGCCTACTGTACCAATTACAAATAACATAGGCTTCCAGGCAAATACTGGGATATTTGGAGTTACTAATTTGATCTTATAATTATCAAATATAGTATGAACATATTTTTTTATTTTATTATTCCAGATTTTATACTCAATTTCGTATTTTTTTAACATGTTTTCAATCTCATAAACTATAGGAGTACGCTGACCAAACAAATGTTGAAGATAATCTCTTGATATTTCTACTTCTGCATGAATTGCAATCAATCCTTTCTTCATATCAGAAAATCTTACATGTATTTCCCATGGTTTTTTCAATTTCAAAGATAGACCATTACCTATCTGGTCTGGTTGTTTATGCTCAAATTTAACACGGGTAAATCCTTCCTGCTTGAATATATTGATAAGTTCCTGAGCATTTTTTTTTACTACAATATGTAACTGTTCAACACTAGAACTGCTATCTACGTTAACTACTTTTTTTAAACCATCGAGAAATGAAATGGTCTTTGGATATTTTGTCAAGTATTCAGCCATTAGTTATGCTCAAAAAATCCTATATTTAAAACCAAATATTTCTAAAATATTAAATATTAGAAAAATCACTTTAGTTCTTCAGGCCTCTCACATATAGGCACTCATCATGTGAAATTGCCATCTCTTTAGGGCTTATCTTCCTGTCAGTTATTTTTGCATCTGAATTTCTAATAATTGCTAATGGCATTGTTTCATCTCCCTCTCCCATTTTGTGGTTAGCGATTGATGCTAAATTGTCTGCAGTAGCTTGAAATGTTACTTTTAGTACATTATCGTCAAGATCAGTTGTAGCCCGTCGATCTAAGACAGGTTCAATTCCTGAGCAAGCTATTGCTACACCTATTGTACCTACTCTTGCTGGCATTAATCTACTGTCAACTATTATGATACCAACATGAATACCATAATCTAAAAAGAATTTTCTTTTAATCTGTTCTGCGACCAGATAAGGATCATAAGGATACAAAATCAACTTGCCTTGAGAATTTGATTTGTCAATACCAGCATTTGGCGCCATAATATTATCTGATGACGTAATAACAAATCCAGAAACTCCACCAAAGATAATATCTGATTCCCGAATTATTACTTCGCTCAGTTTATCATTAATTGAAAATTTTTTGGATATTTCGTTTGCTTGTCGTGATGGCTTAATAGAATCGTGATCTAATATCCTGCCCTGTGAATTAGAAACATATTTGCTTGAAATTACTATAACATCTCCATGCCTAATCGGAACACTGTTTTCTTCAACTAGTTTTTTAATTTCATTATAAAGGTCGAATTTTCCTTGTTTTCTCGTTGCTTTTACTGGAAAAACCTCTAAAGACATAATGAATATTTAATTTACTCCCTTTTTATTATTCTGAAAAGGTTTTAATCTGTAGAAGAAGGGATTTCGAATATGAATATTACAGAAAAAATATTAGCTAGGGCATCAGGCAAAGATAAGCTTGAACCGGGCGATGTAGTATTTGCAGATGTAGATAAGGTAATGTTGCATGATGTTTCCGGTCCTGGAGTAATTAAGACATT
>JACAFT010000041.1:0-3225 GCA_013378375.1 Nitrososphaerota archaeon | reverse complement strand
TGAATCCAGCATCAATAGATTTGCTTCATGTGGTTCATTTTTATCTGATGAATCAATCCAATTACCAGAACCCCAATTGGTAATTATTTCTGATGTTAGTTCATTTACTTTGATAAGTGGGCGTCTAATTGTAGGTCCAAAGTTCCAAGGCTGTGCATATTTAATCGGATCATTATACATTTTTTGTGTTAAACAAAGTAATCCAGATATTGGTTCTAAAACATATTGCCAAGGTCTTACAGCATTTGGATTACGAATACTAATTTTTTCATTTTTAGATAATGCTTTCACGCAGTCAGGAACCAACCTATTCTCTGCCCAATCACCACCTCCAATAACATTACCAGTCCTTGAAGTCGATAAGCTGGTCTCATGTGCCCCAAAATTTTGTGGATTAAAGAATGAATTCCTATAAGATGAAATTATTAGTTCTGCTGCACCTTTACTTGCACTATAAGGATCATAACCTCCCATAGGATCAGTTTCTTTGTATGCATAACTCAATTCTCTATTTTGATAACACTTGTCACTTGTTACAACAACACAAATTTTTACAGTAGATGTATCTCTTATTGATTCTAATAGATTAACAGCGCCAATTACATTTGTTTGGATAGTTTTCTTGGGAGCATCATATGAGGTTTTTACCAAAGGCTGCGCAGCAAGATGAAATACAATTTCGGGGGAATGTTTTTCTATTACATTTTGCAAATTGTTCGAGTCATTGATATCTCCTATAATATGCGTTATTCTTTTTTCTAGTCCAAGAATATTAAATAAAGATGGAACTGTTGTTGATTCTAAAGAATAACCAACCACATTTGCACCCAACTCATAAAGCCATTCTGTTAACCAAGAGCCAATAAACCCAGTGTGCCCAGTAACAAAGACTGTTTTATCTTTAAAAATTCCATTAAATAGATTAGATGAAGTCATTTTACCAAATTTTCCAAGGTGCTTTTTTTGCATTCCACAAGTTTTCTAAGTATCTTTTATCCCTTAGAGTATCCATTGGAAACCAAAATCCATTATGCTTAAAGGCAGTTAATTTTTGTTCTTTTGATAAAGTTTCTAATGGGCCTCTTTCCAAAATAGTCATATCACCATCCTGCAAATAATCAAAAACTTCTGGCTCAAAGACAAAAAATCCCCCATTTATCCAAGAAGACTCGCCTCTATGTTTCTCATGAAATTCTGAAACATAATCGCCTGATAGACTTAGTACGCCAAATCTTTCTGGAGGATGAATAGCTGTTAATGTAGCTAAAGATTTTTTCTCCTTATGAAATGATATTAAATTATTGATATTAATATCACTCAGACCATCACCATAAGTTACACAAAAAGTATCATCTATATGTTCTTGAATTCTTTTTAGTCTGCCGCCAGTCATTGTGTCCAAACCTGTATCAATTAATTGAACATTCCATGGTGTGGAATCATAATTACTAAAGAATTTTTTGATAACATCACCTTTGTAACCTAAACAAATAATGAATTCATTAATTTTATAATAAGAATAAATTTTCATAATATGTAATAAAATTGGCATCCCACCTATTTTGATCATTGGTTTAGGTTGTGCGTGAGATTCTTCTGAAATTCTAGTGCCAAGTCCACCAGCAAGAATGACTACTTTCATTTAATAACAGCATATTTTGTGAGTCTATTAAAGATTTTAGAGCAAGTTTTAGATTATGATTTATAATTAACAAATTTTTTACATTTGTATGGGATTTTTGTACATCAGTTTCGCAATATCATTCATAATTTTACTAATTACTAATATTGTATTTGTAATAATCAATATTTATTTGTGGTCAATCGGTGATCATGCAATAGTTACTTCTGGAACAAATCTAATTGAGATATTATATCATGCACCATATTTTAAATGGGTTGTTTTATCTGATGCAATATGGTTAGGGCTAGGATTTTTATTTGCTTTAACGCGTAAAAGATACAAAACTGATCAACGCTTCTACTTGGACACTAAAAAAATCAGTGACCCAATAATTACTGTTGTTATACCAACTTATAATGAAGAAAACAATGTTGAAAAGGTAATTAAAGATTTTCAGTCAGAAAAAAATGTAAAATATATTTTAGTGATTGATAATAACAGTACGGATAAAACTGTAGAAATAGCTAAACAATGTGGTGCAACAGTAATAACAAAAGAAATTAACAAAGGATTTGGCGATTCATGTATAGTAGGTCTTAATGAGGCACTAAAAACTGATGCAAATATTATTACACTGACAGAATGTGATGGAACATATAGTAGTTCTGATATACAAAAAATGATACCATATTTAGATAACTGTGAAGTTGTTTTAGGCACTAGATTAATTCAGGTATTAATTGAAAAAGAAAATCAAAATGGAATGTTTAACACATGGGGAAATTTCTTTATAGCAAAATTAATTCAGCTAAAATATTTCAGCTTGTTACACATGGGAGTTATATCTTTGACAGATGTAGGATGCACATTTCGGTGTATACGTCGTGATGGCTTAGAGAAAATGATTGGACGGATAACCAATGATTATAATAAGAAAATTGACAAAAATGGCTGGCTAATAATTCCTTATCTAAATATGATTGCGATTCAAAATGATCTTAAGATTGTTGAAGTTCCTATCACATTCAAAAAACGTACCGGTGGTACATCAAAATCAGGAGTAGGAAGGAAATCTAAAGGTCTTTTATATGGACTGAGGTTTATCTGGTTTGTACTAAAAACCTAATATCTCTCTACTAAACGAAAAATTAGCATTTTTGACATATTTATACAATAATTTGAATTTTTTGGTATTCTAGGTACAATTTAGTTTTTAACTAGGAAAAATGGATAAAAAACCTAATTATGCAAACCAAGGATCTTCATGTTGGTTATAATTTTTCAAAACACGACGAAAAGGAACATTTTGTGGATGAGGAATTTGTTAATGAAAACCAAGACTGTTGGGAGATAATTAAATTTCTTTCAAATAATCCATTTGTAACTCAGAAAGAAATCTGTGAGAGATTTAATTTATCAAAAGACGAGTTAATTGAAAAGAATAAAAAGATTCGTGAGACTGATTGGACTCGAGATTATATTATTAACACTGGTGTGGGTAGCAAATATTGGAAAAATACTATAATACCAACAATCCAAAGTGGAAAAGCTAAAGCAGTCTTGGACGAAAAATATGCATACCCGGATAGAGTAGGATTATG
>JACAFT010000040.1:0-3515 GCA_013378375.1 Nitrososphaerota archaeon | reverse complement strand
TAAAGACTCTACACCGATGTGTATTATAGTTACTAAGTTTGATTTACTAAAAAGACAAACATCTACTCCTGATATTTACAAAGGATTAAAAAAATTTCTTCCGAATTTCATTCATGCTGCCAATTCTTTATCTTCAGATAACCTATTATTTCTAAAAAGTTACGTTGAATATCCTTTTGATTATTCACAAGAGGATTATCAAAAATTACTTACTTGGCTAGCAGAATAAATATTATAACGGGGTTATATTTATATGGATTTAAGACCTAAATATTTATGAACTATATGGGAAAACAGAAAATTGTTAAAGCATCTATTGGTCTCTTAGGAGATCGTTCTGCAGGTAAATCAGTTGCTATGTCATTACTTTGGCTTACAGCACGAGACAAATCTAATGCTGCACCAGATAAATTTATTGTTGATGCAAATCCTAGAGCCTTACAAATTTTTCAAGACAATGCTGGTAGTCTTGAACGAAGACGATTTCCAAGTGCAACTCTAAAAGGAGCATTGTCGACAGTTGAATTAAAATTTAGGTTTTCTACTATTCCAAATATAAGATTTCCAAAACTTTTACGTTCAAAAAAACTTCCAACTAATGCCTTATTATGGAAAAACGTAACTATGACTATAAATGATATTGCTGGAGAAGAAATTAAAGAGGCTTTAATCTCTGCCGCAAAAGCCACAGATTCTCGCGGTCTTTTAGAGAGTATTGGTGATAATGAAGACGTTAAAGCACTTTTGAGTAATCAAGCATTCATTGTGCTAATTGATGGTGAAAAACTTTCTGATCGTGATGCATGTGTATCTCTTGATTATGAAGTTGCTACAATAATTTCTGCATTATACAATTATAGAAAGTATTATGACAAAAAATCTTTTAAAGGTTTAATATTTGTAATTTCAAAATGGGATGTCTTTGCAAAGAAACATGCAGATATTATTACAGATAGTGATGACGTTAAAAACATAGTAAAACAACTAGTTCCTACTACTATGAATGCAATTAATACTCTGGAAAGAGATCATATTATGAAATCTGATTCGATACCTTGGTTGCAAAGCCGAATTGATGTGTTACGTGACGATAATGGAGAAGTAATCTTGACTCCTATTACAAATCCTGATGGAACTACTAAATTACTTCCTGATGGAGAAGAAGATAAAGGCCCTGAGATAAAAACTCCATTAGATAAACATTATTCAGTTGAAACTTATGAAGAGATATTGGGGTGGATTGAATCCTTAGAAACCTCATTTCTTGATGTGTTTCGATCTCCTGGATAATTGTTAATTTATGACTGTTGTCGAACTAGATCATATTATCCAATCACCTACTCCTCAAGGAATTCGTATTGCTGCTCAATCTTTGGATATTAATCCTAATATTGCTGATTTTGGCGGTAATCTTAATCCATTAGTGTCTCCTGCTTACTCACCAATCTCAAGAGATGATTTTTGGGAGGTTTTTTCACTACAATATTTTAAATCAGGTAATTCTGTTTTTACATTTCAACAACTCACATTAGATCAATCTAATCGAGCTAGCTCACAAAATCATGCTGTAATTATTCCTAATAATCTCCTTAAACAAATTAATTTATTTTCTCTTTCGGAATTAATAAAATCAGACGGTCAGGGTAATAAATTAAATACATACAAAACAGCAGAAAAAGACACTATTCAAACCTTAAACAAACTTTCTGTTCCAATTGAAGATATAACCTTTGACAAAACATCAGTACATACAAAACTGAATACTAATGATCTTATTGCATTTGCAGGGAATATTTTCAACGGGAATAAATTACACTTTAGTTTAAACAAAAATAATATTGGAACAACTCTTGCGGAGCGTTCTGATACATGTAGAATATTATCATTTATTATTTTTTATTTACTACTTGCACTTGATAAACCAATATCATTTAGTACATATTTACCCATTATGTCTATTATTAATAGATATGATTTACTACTTACATATGTAACTAAATATTCACCCGGCGAAGATTTTAAATCTGTGATACTTGGTCAAGATAAATTAAAAATAAATTCAGATCTTAAAAATAAACTTTCAAAATTACTCACTGAAATACAAAATAATAACTGGAATTATACTAAATCAATTCAAGAAGGAAATGAAACATAATTTAAATAAACTATTTTCAATATTGCTTGTTGTATTATTATTAAATTTTTCTCTAGCTTACATAAATATCCAATCTCCTTTCGTTGAAGCTGTTGTAGTAACTGATACACACATTAACTCAGCAAATAATAGACTTACATACGTAGGAGAATCTCCACAGAGAGCTGATAGTGACAATTCTGACGAAACTTGTAATTTAGTATCTGTAACGACACACGAAGGAATGCTTACAAACAGTCATCTTTCTTTTGGTAAAGAAGACGATGCTCGATGTTATAAAATGTCTATGTGGTGGGGTATGGGTTCTTGGAATCTGGATGAAATTACAGCAATTAAATTAAAATACGATGCTGATATTCAGTCTGTTTGCACTCGTAATGATCCTACTAAATGGCTTTGCGAACTAGATCCAAACGGTGCAGAAATTCGTGCTAAGATATCTAATACAGCAGATGATTGTGAATGGAATGTTGAAAATAACCCCCCAACTAATGAATTTTTTAATAATTTCGAGACTTGGACTCGTATTGCTGGTGGTGATGGTAACGATAAATGGACTCCTTTACCTTCAATCACTGAAACATCATCTGGTCATGAAGTAGATCTTATTGCCTTGAAAACATTATTTGAAAATAAAGGAAGTAATTCTATCCTTTGTTTAGTCTTTTCACAAACCGGGCAAGACGTTTCCGGTCCTGTTGGTTCTAATCCTGAAATTCATAATATATGGACAATCAAAAATCCTGTGCTTGAAATAACTAGAGGTAGAGCTGATTCGTATCTTAATATGAATCAATTCAATGACGGTGTTGACATGCTAAACGTCTGGAGTGACGATTGTTGGTGTCGTGTTCTTACTGCAGGGGATTCTGTTGTGCTTGCTGGAACTCTTAAAGATGGTATAGGGTCTGCAGGAAATGGTTTGGGGTCTCAGTCTATTACCATTATTGGTGAAAAATTAAACGGAGAAAAAGTTACTTTAGCTTCTGGTCTTACAACTGATTCAAATGGTAATTTTGATACAATTTGGGTTGTTACATGGACTGCTACAAATAATATTGTGAAAATATATGCAGAATTTGCAGGAAATATTGACTATCTTGGGTCTCAATCTAATCCTACTGCTGATGGAACAGATAGAATTGCGATTGTTGGGGGTGATATAACTACAACTATTTCACTTAATTCAGATAAAACTACTGCAACAGAAGGAGAAACCATTACATTTACAGGACAAATTACTACGAGTGCAGCTTATGTTAGTCCTAGTTTTGCAGGATACACGATAAAACTCTGGGGAAACAGCGACCCAAATTCAAATCCATTTGTATATCAATTAACACCGATAGACCTAACTGAT
>JACAFT010000004.1:0-49568 GCA_013378375.1 Nitrososphaerota archaeon | reverse complement strand
CCTTTCTTACTTTTAGCGAATATTGGAAGCATTTCCTTTGGCTGTTCTTTTGTAGTCGGTAATAGTCTAGTTCCTCTACCTGCCACAGGTATAACTGCTTTTTTTATCAACTTACTCACTTCTATTCTCATAATCCATTTATTTCAATGTATCATCAAAATATGTATGGAATATGATGTTGGTTTTGTAGGTTTAGGATATGTGGGCTTGTCCACGGCAGTTTGCTTTTCTAATCGTAGAATGAAGGTGCTTGGGATAGAAATTGATACTAATAAAATTTCTCAAATTCGTAAAGCAAAGACTCCAATTCATGAGAAAGATATGTCAGAATTATTAAAAAAAGCCATTGATAAAAATAATTTAGTTGTGTCTTCTGACTATAATGAATTACAAAAAACTCGTATCATCTTTCTGACAGTAGGTACACCAAGTAATAAGAATGGTTCTATTGATGTGAGGTATATTCGCCAGGCAACTAAAGAGATTGCAAAAATAATTAAATCCATCGATGAATATTTTCTGATAGTTGTCAAGAGTACTGTCGTTCCAGGTACATCAAATAATATAATTAAAAAAGATCTTGAAAAATATTCAAATAAGAAGTTAGGAAAACATTTTGGAATTATTGCTAACCCTGAATTTTTACAAGAAGGTAAAGCTATTCATGATACATTTTATCCTGATAGGCTGGTTATAGGAGCCAATTCAAAAAATGAACTTACTATGATAAAAAATTTATATAAAAAATTTTATCGTCAACTTCCTCCAGTTATAGAAACTTCATTAGTGAATGCCGAGCTGATAAAATATTCTAATAATTCATTTTTGGCAACGAAAATTAGTTTTATGAATTACATTGCAAGGATTGCCGAAGAAATACCTGGTGCAGATGTTAATGATATAAAAAATGCACTTGGTTTAGATAAAAGAATTTCTGATTCTTTTCTTAATGCTGGTCTTGGTTTTGGTGGATCTTGTTTTCCAAAAGATGTTCGAGCATTAATTGCTTTTAGTGAAAGTGTTCGAGTAGAATCTGACATTCTCAAATCAGTTATGAGAATTAATAATACACAATTTCTTCAAATCATTTCACTTTTACGAAATAAACTTGGTACGATAAATAACAAGAAGATATCAATTTTAGGTCTATCTTTTAAACCAAATACTGATGATATTCGAGAAGCTACTTCTATCAAGATTATTGAAAAATTACTTAAGCATGGCGCGAGAGTAACTGTGTATGACCCTATAGCAATTCCTAATATTAAGCAAATATTTGGAACTTCCATAAAATATACCAAAAATGCTCGTTCCTGTTTGAAATCTTCTGAATGTTGTTTGCTTGTTACTGAGTGGGAAGAATTTAAGAAGCTAAACAATGACGATATAACAAAATTAATGAAAAACCCGTTGATTATTGATGGAAGGAGGCTATTTTCTAAGAATCATTTTAAAAAACCTGTTGAATATTATGCAATAGGCTTGGGTTAATCTAATTAATATGTATAATAATTATATAATATAATATGACCGCAAAAAAAATTAAAAAAATTAACAGAGGGGTTTTGAAAAAAATATCCAATCCTGTTTCTGAACCATATGAGATAAAACTTGACGCCCCTGAATTTACTTTCTATGGAGCTAAGAACCAACCTGATTATGCATTTATTAATATTACAACAATTCCTGATAAATCTGTAATTGAATTAAAATCCTTTAAAATTTATTTACAACAGTTTAGAAATATAATTTTTTCATATGAACGAGTGATTAATATAATCTATGATGATTTAATGTCTACCTATAAACCAAAACGCTTAGTCATTTCTATGGAGTTTAATCCTAGGGGTGGAATCTCTTCTACATTGACTGTCGATTCATTTGAACGTGAGTTGTTTATTGAACGAAACAAATAGATTCAGAATAATTAAAACCGTAAAAGATTTGAAATGTAATTCTTGTCCATTGATGAATGGCGAGAATAATAATTCTGAATTGCCTTGTTCTTTACGCGTTACTCTTGATACTAACACGAGTTTTATCCGAGTTATATGTGGATACTGTGATTTCAAATCAAAAATCTATTATAAAGATTTATTGAGTATTGATGGTATTCTGGATAAACATGCTAAAGTCAAGTCTGTTTAAATTACTGACGGAAAAATAAATCTACGAATAATTTATTTTCATAATCCCAGTCATATGGTTTTATTGTTTTATAGCCATTTTTTGCTATTTTTTCTCTGTATTCTTGATCAGTAGTCAATTGTAAGATTTTCTCAGTAATTATATTAGGATCCAGTGGTGTGAGGATTGTATTGTGTTCAGTTTTCAAGAATTCATCATATTGATCAAACCATGGAGCTGCTGAAATAGTAGGTCTATTCATTATCATTCCTTCAGTAATTTTTGTAGAAATGTTGTATAGATAATTGATATTTAGGCTGATATCACATGATTTTATCAATAAAGGTATTTCATCATGGTCCATCCAATCTATAAATACAAACCGATTTTCAATTCCAAATTCTTTAATTCGTTTTTTTAATAGGTTTAATCCGTCTTTATTGTGGGCAACAATCAAAAATTGTATATTGTCATGAGCTTCACATACCTTTTTTGCAGTTTCTGATAATATATCAACACGATTGTAATGTGGATGCATCAATCCTGCAAACAGTATTACTATCTTTCCATCAAGTTTATTTTGTTTTCGAAATTTTTCTATTTCCGCATCCTTAATTACAGTTTTAAATCTGTCATCATAACATAATGGAAAGAATGTAACTTTTCGTTTGTATTTATTACTATATTGTTTTGCTTGTACTGGATCAACTGCAAATACATAATCTGGAGAGAGGAAGAAAACAATTTTCTCTGTTATTAGTAAAATCTTTCCTTTAATTCCTCGATATAAATCATCCGATCTTGGGTCAGACGGTTCAGCAATCCATCTCTTTTTTGTAATTATTTTTAGAATTCCTGCGATTAAACCAAAAAAGAATGTCTGTGAACTGTAAATTACATCGAAAGAAATTCTTTTTTGTAATAATAAAAATAATATTGTTAATATTGAAGAGATGCAAAAAATTATTTCATTGACAAAACTAGAGCCTGTACGTATTGTCGGTGGTAATATCCAAATTAAATTATCGTTATTTTTATCAAACTTTGAAATTTGTAATTTCGTAATACTGCGAAGTAATGGAAGAGAAGAAATACTTTCACTTATTGGATTCATTGTCAATGCGTATGTTGTATAACCTATTTTGGCCAATCTTGGTGTTAACGCATGCCTACCATAGGTTGTTACATCATTTGGTCGAGGAACTCCCTTTGTTATTCTTAATATTTTCTTTGACAAATCAATACGCCTCCTGATCCTGTAATTGATTAATTTACAAATACATTGATAAATCTATATGATAATCTGATTGATTATGTTGCTATTTTGCGTAACAATATTTCCATTATAAATTACTGAATTTTTGATACTCGCTCCTCTTTTTACTATAACATCATTCATTATAATTGAATTTGATATTGATGTTTGGGCATTGATTACAGAGTTTTTGCCAATACTAACATTAGGACCTATTTTTGCATTAACATCTATTTTTGAATTCTTATCTATAAAATTTTTTTGTTTAGTAATATTCTTTAAAACATACGAATTTGCGCAAATTAAATCTTGTAATGTATTGACATTGATTATTTTTTTTGTAAATCTTAATCCCGCAATAACGTTTTTGTCAACAAGTGCTTGTTGAAGTCCACTTGTTATTCCCCACGAATCAAATATTTTATTATTTGATTTAATATACATAATTGCCTCTCTGCTAAATACATATACTCCACTAATTGTGGCATTAGGTTTTGTTAAAAAATCTATTACTTTACCATTTTGAATTCGTGCGTTTATATTGTTTTTCTGAAATTTTTCAAATGTTAACCCTGCAAACGTTGACACTTGTAATAGTTTGTTTGGAAATGAAGAGTACACATTATCTGCATGACATATTAAATAATGTTTAAAATTATTATTTTTTGTTACTGCCAGAATAGTTTTTCTAATTCCAATTGGTTTTTTTATTGATGTTATTTTTATATTATGGTTATGAAATTTCTTCATATTTAGTAGATATTCAAAGTCTTTTGATTTTTGACATACAATGTTAAAATTTTTAATTCCAATTTTTGTTAATGCTGATAGAGAATATTCAATTATTGGAACTCCTGCTATTGGAATTAGTGCTTTTGATATTGATTTTGTTAAAGGATGTAAGCGTGTCCCTGATCCTGCTGCTAGAACAATACCAAGTGTTTGCGATTTTTTTATTTGCATTATTAAATTAATATTCTGTTAATTAATATGAACATTTATCAAGTGGAAAAAAAATTAATGACTGATGAATGTAGGAGTTTTAGGTGCCTGTGGGTTTATAGGTCGGAATATGGTTAATGAACTTGAAAATCAAGGATATTCTGTTCAATGTTTAGATTCTGTTGATCTAAAATTGTTTAAAGATCTTTCTTTAGTTGATATAACTAACCTGGAATCAATCATAAAAGCTACAAAAAATTGTGATGTACTGATTAATTTAGCTGCTAGTCCTTTGATTAAGTCCACATCTGATCCAGTAAGTGATGTTGCAACAAATGTTCTTGGAAATGTAAATGTCTTTGAAGCGTGTAAAATTAACAAAATTAAATCTGTTGTATTTAGTTCTGCATCATCTCTTTATGGAAAAGTAGAAACATCTGATGTTGCAGAAGATCATTCTTGTACTCCTAGAACTCCCTATGGAGTTTCAAAGTTTGCTTGTGAGCATTATTTGAGAGTGTTTAATGAGTTATATGGATTGAACTTTACTGTGTTTAGATTCTTTAATGTATATGGTCCCCTTCAGGCAGGAGGTAGTGGTAGAATAATTCCAAATCTTTTGGACAACATATCTAACGGAAAAAAAATTCAGATATATGGTGATGGTAAACAAATTCGAGATTTTATTTATGTTGTAGATATTTGCAGATATATAACAAAATTATTATCACTTACTTCTCCTAATGACGTCTTTAATATGGGTACTGGAACAGCTACCAATATAATAGATCTCGTAAAGTTATGTGGAGAAATTGTAAATAAGACTCCTGATATAGAATTTCTTCCTGCTCGACCAGGAGAAATAGGAAATTTTACTGCAAATACTGAAAAACTAAAGGGATTATTTGGAGATCTTTCTTTTACTGATTTGAGAGACGGTTTACAATCTACTTGGTCTTCTAAGAATCCATAAGTAATTTATCTAAAGAAATATTTGGTTTTGTAAACTCTTTTCTTACGATAAATAGTTTATACCATGTTTCAAATGCAAATATATCCCATAATTTATTATAATGTGTTCGAAAATGGTCTGATGTTTCTTGTGAAAGTAACTTTGTAACAAAATCTTTTGTGAAAAACCCTTGACTAATTCCTATTCCATCTAATAAATACTGTTTTGCATATTCATGTAGTTCTTTCTTGTACACAAGTACTGGATCTGGGTTGAATCCTTGTTTCGATTTCTTAAGCACAAAGTCTGGTAACCTGTTAGTCATGGTTTTTTTAAGAATGAATTTCCCTTCATTATTGTGGAATTTATAATTCATTGGCAGTTGTTGTGACAAACTGGTTAATTCATTATCTAGAAAAGGTACTCTTACTTCTAAACCATGAGCCATACTAACTGCATCATCAACTAACAAAAACTCATTTGTCATCTTCATTTCTTTATCTGCTTCTACTACTTGTTGAAGGAAACTTCCATTTGTATTAAAAAAAGGTATAAAAAGATTAGACACGGATCTTTTTGAAAAATTTTTAAACTGTTTGCCAAAAAAATCATTCATTTCGTTTTCTGATAGTATATCTCGACCTTGTGTATTGATATATGTTTTAACTTTTTCTTGTGTTGGTAAATCATCCTTATACTTCATAATTTGTTTATATCTAAAATCATATCCTCCAAAAAATTCATCACATCCTAAACCACTTAGTACAACTTTGACATGTTTTCTTGCTAATTTTGCTAGATAATAATGCCATAGATTTCTTTTAGGACCTTCTGCGCACCATATCATGGATGGAAATTCTTTCATTATGGCTCCGTCTATTATAATCTCTTTATGATCTGTTTCAAAATATTCTGATACTTGTTTTGCTGTTTGTAATTCATCTCTTTCTTCACCAAATCCCATTGAAAATGTTGTTAACTTCTTGTGACCAAGTTCTTTTGATATTGCTACTAATGTAGTACTATCAATCCCTCCTGATAGGTAGAACCCTAATGGAACGTCGCTTATCAAATGACGTTTAATGCTTGAAAGTAATGCATTATTTAATTTTGTAGCTGCCTGATTTTCTGTAATTTCTAACAAATTATGTGTATTTTCCCTTTTATATTTGCGAATTTCTAATTGACCGTTGCTTTTTGCACGCAGAAAATGTCCAGCTGCAAGTCTTTGAATATTCTTAAAAATTGTTTGTTCATAAGGTATGTATCTGAGATTTAACATATAATACAAAGATTCAATGTTTACTTCAGGTTCAATATCCTTGGAATTCAATATTGCCTTTGCTTCTGAAGCAAATAATAATTTCTTGTTGACTTCTGAAAAATATAGTGGTTTTATTCCATGGGAATCTCGTGCTAATATTAATTCCTTTTTCTTGGAGTCCCATATTGCAAATGCAAACATTCCATTAAACATGTTAAAAGATTCAATTCCGTATTCTTCGTACGCATGAACAATGACTTCAGTATCTGAAGAAGTTGAAAAATTATGGCCTTTCTTCTCAAGTTCTGATTTTAATTCCTGATAATTATATATCTCACCGTTATATACTACTACAAAATTTTTATTTTCATTGAACATTGGTTGTGAACCTGTGTGTAGATCTATTATACTTAACCGCGCATGTCCCAAACTTATTCGATCATCGTGAAAATAACCAACTTCATCCGGTCCTCTATGAGTCACTGAATCAGTCATTTTTTTAATGATATGTTGATCGTTAGTTCCGAAAATCCCTGTAATTCCACACAAGTTGAAATAAATTGGTTAATCAGTAATTTTAGTATGTCGGTATTCACTGAAAAATAAAGGTTATTAGATATAATGAATGTGGGTAAATGTATGTCGTATTTACGCACTACTTGTAGACTTTGTAAAAGCACTGATATGATTAAATTCTTAAGCCTAGGAAAGACTCCGTTAGCAAACAGCTATCTTAAACCCGAGGAACTAAAAATTCCTGAACCAAGTTATCCTTTAGAAACTTATTTTTGTCAAGATTGTGGTCTAGTCCAATTGTTGGATATTATTCCTGGTGAAGTTCTTTTTAGAAACTATTTGTATATATCTTCTACTGCACCATCTTATATTGAACATTTTACAAAGTACGCACAAGATATTGTGAAAAGATTTGATCTTACTGATGAATCTTTTGTTATTGAATTTGGTAGTAACGACGGAATTTTATTGAAACCCTTAAAAAATCTTGGAATTAAAACTCTGGGTGTAGACCCTGCCGAGAATATTGCTAAAATAGCTGAAAGTGATGGAATAGAAACTTTTGTTGATTTTTTTACTGAGGATAATGCAAAAATAATCCTAGAAAAATATGGACCTGCTGATATAATCACAAGCGCAAATGTTTTTGCGCATATTGACGATCTTGACGATGTTTTACGCGGAGTTTCTGTTTTACTCAAAGATGATGGAATATTTGTTGCTGAAGCGACTTATATGGTAAATATGTTAGAAAAGAAATACTTTGATTTAATCTATCATGAACATGTATCATATTACTGTATTAGGCCATTACAGAGATTTTTTGAAAAATTTGACATGGAAATCTTTGACGTTGAAGATATTTCTACTGCAGGCGGTTCTATACGAGTATACGCGAAAAGAAAGATTGGAAAACATAACATTACTGAATCTGTTAGTAATCATTTGGCCCTGGAAAATAGATTGAAAATGGATCAAGCAGTTACTTACAAGAACTATGGTACTGAAATTGAGAAATGTAAAAATGAAATTATGAAGTTATTACTTCAATTAAAAGACGATGGTAAAACAATTGTTGGTTATGGAGCTGCGGCTAAGGGAAATACTTTATTAAATTATTTTGGAATTGGTCCTGATATCTTAGATTATGTAGTTGATATTGCTGAGATTAAACACGGATTATTTACTCCTGGCAAACATATACCAATCCTTCCTACTGAAAAAATTGACGAAGATAATCCTGATTACGTTCTTATTTTGGCATGGAATTTTGCTGATGATATTATGAAGAAACATGAACAATATCGAACGAATGGCGGAAAATTTATTATTCCACTTCCTGAAATTGATATAAAATAAATCTATTTTTATATTAAATTTTTATTTTGCATTGCAAAAATCATACGTTCCAGTCCTTCATCTAATTTGAATTGAAATTTATAATTATATTTTTCTTTTAATTTTGTAATATCTGCTATGATATTTTTTGAATTATTTTCTGATTCTTTAAAAATTATACTAGTTTTAAGAATTTTTGAAATTTTTTCTGCTAATTCTTTTATTGATACTACCTCATTTCCTGCAATGTTAATACAATCAAAAGATATGTTATTTTTATTTTCCACTAATAATTGTATTATTTGTATTACGTCGTCTATATATATCGGATTAATTTTTGGTTTTGCATCTATATTTAGATTTATAGTATTCTTTTTTGCAATATTAGTAATCAGATTGTATATTAGACGATTGTGCCTTGTATTTGGTCCATACACAAAGAAAGGTCTAATAACTATGGAATCAAAAAATTCTGAATAATTTTTAATCTCTTTCTCGGCAAGATGCTTGGTTACTGAGTATACATTTGGTGGCGATGGAGTCATATTCTCATTCATTGGTGTATCATATCCTGATACAACCGTTCCTGTAGAAAAATAAATTAAACGCTTAATTTTGTTAATTTTTAATGCATCAAAAATCTTTTTTGTTCCTTCAACATTGGTTTTAAAAGCTTTTTTTGGAAATTTTTCACAGACATCTATATCTGTTATAGATGAAAATACTATGCAGATATCTGCTGATATATCTGGTAAACCTGATATATCCGTTTTATCCAAATCAAACACATGATTTGTTATTGAATTGTTTATTTTTTTCCTAGATAATCCGATTAAATCATATTTATCCTTGAAATGATTAACTATTTTAGTTCCTATTGCACTATCTGAACCTACTATCAATACTTTTTTTTTCATTCCCATTCATCTCAATACTGTCTTCATTCAAACCATTCAGGTTTTACTTGTTCAAGTTTTAATGTTGATTCATCGATAATACTATAAAACTGATTTACAATTTCTTCTTCCTTTCGTTTGGGTTGTCTTTTAGAAATTAGTGTGGCGTACCAGATCTGATTCTGTATGAATTGTGACCAATTTAATGCCGCGTGATGCAGTAATATTATATCTGTTTCAATAACTTTACCTTTAACACCAGTTATTGGATCTCTTCCAAAATATGGACGTAGTTTTTCTTTTCCTGATACATGTTTTATTATTCTTTTTAATATTTTTCCAGCAGGATTAGGAAATACCAGTGATGAGTTTGAACGAACCAAATAAGTGTTAAATGATATTGTAGAAAATTTATCAGGACGATCTACCCTGTAATGATTTGTATCTTTCCACAACCAATGTCTCTTAAATCTATACATACCTGCTGTGGAATTCTTTACCAGTTGTCGTATCTCTTTTGCAAGTCGAGGTTCAAAAGTTTCGTCAGCGTCCATGAACAGTATCCAATCTGCTTGCCTCTTTTGTGCCATATTTAATAGTTTATTCATATCATTCCATTCAATTCTATTAGCTATGTTGATGTCAAAGTGACTATCAACAATTTTATCATAATTTGCGATAATTTTCCTTGTTTCTTCTGGTATGTTTCCTGTTCCAACAACTACAATCTCATCAACTAATGAACTTAGATTTTTTAGACTAGAATCTAAGATCCATGAACAATTGCCTCCTATTTGCATGGCTCCTACAATTTTCATATATTATTCATACCTGTCTAACAATATGAAATTTCTGTTTATAACCAAAATTTTGGAATTATTAACACGACAATCCTGAAGATTCATATATAATGTCTGGGAATTTCTAACTTAACAATGAAAAAATTCCTAGTTGTGGGAGGATCTGGATTTTTAGGTTCACATCTAATCAAGAGCTTACTCGACGAACAAATCGATGTAACTGTTTCTGATATAATTGGGCCGGAATCAGCTCTTAGAATAAAACCGTATATGGATTCAATTCATTATCTCTGGAAAAGTGCAGAAGATCTTAACGATGAAGATTTAGTTAATGTTGATTGTATTGTTTTCTTGGCTGCACAAGCTGATGTTCCTCTTGTTCTTTCTTCTCCAAAATATTCATTTTATGTTAACACTAGTGGCCTGATTAATGTACTAGAATTATTGAGGAATAAACAAAATACTCGTCTTGTTTATATGAGTAGTAAGAATGTTTATGGAAAATCTACTAATTTACCTATCGTCGAGGAGGAACCTCTCCGACCTACTGATCCTTATGGGGCAAGTAAAGCAGCGGCGGATCTGATGTGTCAAAGTTATTCATCTTCATTTGGATTGCCAATAACAATTATTAGAAGCAGTGGACTTTTTGGTCCGTATTCTCGATTACAACAAGCTATTCCTATATTTATTAAACAAGCTCTTGAAAATTCTCCAATTACTATAGAAGGTGATGGTAGTCAATCAACTGATTTTAATTATGTACAAAACTTGGTGAATTCAATTATCTCAATTACAAATAATGAACTTTCTGGCGTATACAATATTGCATATGGAAAAGAATATTCTGTTAAAGAAATCGTTGATACTGTTTTGGAAAAAACAAATAGCAGCTCTTCTATTAAGAATTTACCATGGCGATCTGGCGAGAAAGGTATGAAATTATCGCTATCAATTGACAAAGCAAAAAGGGATTTTGGATATTCTCCAAAGGTATCCTTTGAAGAAGGTATAGAAAATACAGTACAATGGATGAGGAATTTATAATGACAATTAAAGTAATCAAAATAAAAGAATCTTTTATCGATAAAAGAGGGAAGATAACAAATATTTTAGAGAAACCTGTAACCAGTATTGTAATTATTACTTCAAAAAAAGGTGCGATAAGGGCAAATCATTATCATAAAAGAGACTCACATTGGTCCTATATCATTAAGGGAAAGATGAAATATTACGAAGAGAGAAAAAGTGGAAAAGTTGAGAAAGTAACTGTGAAAGCTGGTGAAATGGTCTATAGTGCACCTGGTGTTCCACACGCAATGAAGTTCCTCGAGAGTTCTATATTTCTTGCAATGACAACACAGAAACGGCTTAAAGGTAAATATGACAAAGACACAATACCTCATGAAATAATATGAAAGCATTTGAAAATAAAAGAATTATTCTGACTGGATCTTCTAGTGGAATTGGACATGCATTATTACGATATTTTATTCAAGAAGGAGCAATTGTGTATGCTTCATCAAGAAACGAAAGAGAGATAACAACAAAAGACAAACAGGAATGTATTTTTGAATTATTAGATTTATCTAATGAAAAAAACGTCGAGAAATATATTAAAGGAATTATACAAAAAGAAGATAGTATAGATATTCTAATCAACAACGCAGGGGTAGCGCATAATTTAGCTTTAGTTGAAGATATTAGTTCAGATATGTTAAGTTCCATTGTAAAAGATAATTTACTACCTACATTCAATATGATAAAACATGTGATGCCTGTGATGAAACGAAATAATTCAGGAACAATAATTAACATGTCGTCACGTGCTGGAAGACGAGCCGTACCTAAATTATCAGCATATACTGCTGCGAAATTTGCTGTAAGAGGTTTAACAGAATCTGCGGCAAAAGAAGTTCAAGATACAGATATTAAGTGTATTTCAATCTCTCCTGCAGGAGTTAATACTGGAATGAGGGCGATGGTATTTGGACAGAGTGATGCACAAAATCAACAAACTACGTCGAGAATCACTGATATAATCTCAAGGATATTGTTGGGTGATCTTGATGTATCTAATGGTTCAGATGTTGTTATTATAAAAGACCAAGAACCAATAATCAGGGTGCCGGAAGTTTGAGATGCAGATCATGTAATCACAAAGAATTCTTAGAATTCATTTCATTAAAACGTCAACCACCTGCAAATGCCTTTCTTAAAGAAGATGACTTTGATAAAGAAATTTCTTATCCTTTAGACGTGACTTGTTGTAAGAATTGTTTGCTTGTACAATTGACTGAAGAGAGTTATATTCCTAGGGATAAATTATTTCTAGATTATGCATATGCGTCTTCTATTTCAGGAGGATTGAGAAATCATTTCACAGAATTAGCTAATCAGTTAAAATCTGAATTTAATCCGAAAATCGTAGTGGATATTGGTTCAAATGATGGAGTGTTATTAAAACCATTGTTAGAACTGGGTTGTGAGGCAATTGGAGTAGAACCTGCGGCTAATCTGGCTAAACAAGCTAATGTTAATGGACTTACAACTCTATGTTCGTATTTTAATAAAGAGATTGTTGATAAAATTATTTCCGATAGCGGTCATGCTGATATAGTCGTTGCATCAAATGTTTTTGCACATTTGGACGAATATCATGATATCATTGAAAATATAAAGTCATTATTGTCAGAAAATGGAACTTACATTGTCGAAGTACAGTATTTTGCAGATATGATTAAAGATATGACGTTTGACAATATATATCATGAACATGTGTTGTATTATACTGTACATTCAATGATTAATTTATTTGATAAACATAATATGAATGTATACAAAGTTGAAAAGATTCCAACACACGGAGGATCAATCCGTGGTTATATTTCTAAAACAAATAATCCTAGACATCATAGTGTTGACGATTTACTAAAAGAAGAAAAACAAAACGGAATCGATGATTTACATACATTGGAGAAATTTAATGACCAACTTCAGAATAACATTAATGAGATTCGAGAATTATTTAACAGATTAAGCAACGAGAAAAAAAGAATTTTTGGTTATGGGGCGCCAGCAAAATCTAGTACTATGATTAATTCAATTGGATTAGACAATAGTAATGTTGAATTAATTATAGAGGATTCCCCATTAAAACAAGGACTATTTACACCTGGCAGTCATATTCCGATAACAGGTCCAGAAATATTACAAGATGAAACGCCAGATTATTTAATGATTTTTGCATGGAATTACGCAGATGAAATTATTGCTAAAGTTGAAGAAAAACATCCAAATTTGAATTATATTATTCCTATGCCAAATTTGAGAGTAATTAATCATAGGTGATGTGTTTTTGTGGAACAGATATGTAAATCATCATGTAAATTCTTGGATTGATAATCTTGAATCTTGTAAAATTGTTGATGCTGGTATGGGTTTTGGACGGTTAGGTTTTGCAATAAAATTAGATCATCCACACAAGGCTATTGAAATATATGGTTATGATTCTTATCAACCAGCTTTGGATTATGCAAAGTCTCTTGGATATGCTTATGAAACGATGAATAAACTTGATATTGGAAAAAGCAAATTACCTCATAACGATAAAAGTATTGATATTGGAATTGCTAGTGGTGTTTTAGCACATCTTGAAAAAAATGAAGGCAATCATTTATTATCTGAACTTGAAAGAATTTCTAAACATCATATTGTTACTGCACCTACAACATTACATTCACACAAAAAAAGTCTCTGTAATGATCCTGACATTGAACCATTGCGACATAAGTCTTCTTGGATATACAAGGATTTTGTGACACGTGGTTATAATGTGAGAGGCTTCGGAATTAAGGGCCGTGAAAAACAGACTACGTTGGATTCAATTATTACTCCTTACATATTTTCATTAAGTGCAGTTAATCAACGGTTTTGTGCGCTTGCAGGTACTATTGTTGCATGGAAATAATTTTTGTTCTTTAGTTGGATATATTTTTTACAAGATTTTGAACAAGTATTCTAAAGTCTTTTTCAAAGATATATACAAAAATTACATAGATTCCTACTGAAATTATTCCTGGAGGAATTATATATATGATTGTTTCTAATATTCCTGATTGCGTCCATTGAAAAGTATTTTTATAAAATTGTAAGAATAACACCATTATTACACCACCAATTGAGTATATTATTGCTTGAGTTTTTGGAAAGACAAAAGGCATTACTGAACGAGCTGCTATGTATTTAAAAATTGTAAATGGAATTACTATTCCTGCATAAAGAATTCCCCAGTATAAAGCTAAAGTAATGTTGTCTGTTGTATTTTTGAAAATAAGTATTATTGCGGCCAATCCTCCTACATAAAGTAAAGATTTGAATACGTCAATAAGTGGGAGTTTGAATAACCATGTTTTCCTTAAGATTTTAAATTTAAGATTATTGATATCTCTGTCTGAATCCTCTGAACCTATTAGAACGTTTTGCACTGCATTTTCTATTCCTTCAAAGATTGCTACAATGATTAATAGACGAAGTACATTTGCAACTTGTACATAATCTGCTTTTAATATACCTAAAAGCGGTTCTGCAAGCATGAAAGCTCCTATAGCGAGTGGAACTTGTACCAATGTTTGTAGTTTTAGAGTCATTGTGACATCACTGGAAAGTTTATCTTTCATTAATTTTGGATACAAAATTCGTTGAAATATTTCGCTATATCTTACTATTGATGTAAATGTCTTACATGCTGCATAAAGTCCAACTATTATAGTTGTACCTGCAAGTAGAGAAACAATTAAAGAATCAAATAAAAATATTCTACTGACGCCAAAACCAAAAAATGGAATCCATGATGCTGAAATCCAAGAACGTGCTACATTAATTTGAAATTTACCACGAATTCTATTATACGAACCATAATACATGATAAGAACTTGAATTAGTTGTGCCGCAGCTAATGATATTATTGCGCCGATTAATGATAAACTGTTGATATGTACTAAGTAATAGGCTACACTCACTTTTGCAATTTCAAAACCTAATGATGAATAACCTATAAATTGAGGACGTGTTCCGCGTATTATTGATTTGAATGGTTCAATTAATACTAAAAATGGTATTTGAACCATTGCAATAACTGCCAGATATAATATTGGTGAATTAAATCCCGCTTCAAATATTGTAGATGCAAACGTTAATAGTATAATATATCCGAGAATGATTATTGGAATGGATATAATACCAGAATATACTGCAGTTTTTCCTACATCTTCTCCACGTGAAATATTCCTTAGAGCCCAGTATCCAATTGGGAATATTGGGATTACCGCCAGTCCAATTGTGTTTCCTAAGACCTGCCAAAGCCCAAATTCTTCTACTGATAAGTTTCGTGTAATTATGATGACAAAAGCTAGACCTGTAAACAGTGTAGCGAATTGAGTTATAATTTGTATACTTCCAGCATATGCAATTCTAAGTGACAAATCTCAGCTATTTACTCAAATGCCTGTTTAATATACTGTTTGTTGTGAAATTATTTGCTTTTTTTCCACAATACTATTTTATATTGACCTGCTCCTGATTTCCAAATACCATATTTTGATATTTCTTCAATTACTGATTGAGGTACTGCTTTAGTTGCCATTACATGATCTGTTTTAATAATTACAATTCCTCCAGGTTCTATTTTCTTTAGTTCTTCTCGCGCAATGATTTGAGGATAAGGACAAACTTCTCCTTCCATGTCTATTGAACTCGAATTGGTTTCCAATTCAGTAATTTCCTCATTTGATATTTCTATTTCTTTTGACATTATTTATTACTCCTAAATTGCGCAACCTGTTTTTCTAAACATCCAATGTGTTGCAACATATACTCCTAATATTAAACCTAATGATGTTATAAATCCTGCAACTGATAGAAATGCTAATCCGCTAAATGTGTTACTAATATTACATCCTGGTGCCATTCTTGATCCAAATCCCATAACTAGTCCTCCTAATACTGCATTGGGTATTCTCTTAGATTTAATTGTTCTTATTTTAAAATCTCCACTCATGTATGCAGATATAAATGCTCCAAAAATTAAACACACTAACATTATCATGTCTAAACTAATTGCAAAATTTCCTTCATTGAATACAACATTGTTCCAGTACATATTTTGTTCTAATACTTCTATTCCTGCTATGTTGCTGTATGCTAAACCTACCCATCTTGCTTGTGGACCTGTAACACTTAATGTGCCCCAAACAACAAACCAAAATGTTGCTAGTATTCCCATTCCTAAACCAACAATTTTTGCATCCCATTCTGATTTTATTTTCTTAACCGTAATACTTGAAAATTGAACCTTGCTTATTTCTTGTGATAAATCTAATTGATTTTTCTTTCTTAGATAAATTACTAATCCTAATATTATTGATATTGGTACTAGAGGAGCTAACACTTCTAAACTTCTAATTATACTATAGCCTTCGAATATTTGTAATGGAATGAAAAAGTATGGTAGAAATAATCCAGAAAATAATGCGGCAAATATTACATACCCAACACACGCTGATATTAGCACTAACCAATAATGTAAATATCCTTCTCCTGCTCTATACAATGTTCCAGATGCACAACCTCCGCCATAAACCATGCCTATTCCAAAGATGAATCCTCCTATGATATTTGACAATCCATAATTTGATACCCAGAAATTAGAACTTGAAACTCCCAAAACGTATGCTAAACTAGTACCTGCCATCATTGTAATAATTCCGATAATTACTCCCTTTAGTACTCTTGTATCTTTGAATGCGATAAAATCTCTCAATGCACTTGTAAAACAAAAACGTCCTTTCTGTAGAAGTATTCCAAAACCAAGTCCAATCAAGACTGTCACGCCTAATGAAAAAATATTATTATATTCTATCATGCTCTAACCCCCACAATTGAAATTCGCACTAATTATTTTGTTATTGTCTTTTATTTTGTTCAATTGAGTATTGCTATTCAATATATTGTAAAATTGTACATTATGAGATCCGTTTCCGGTTTCTAATGTTGCAACAATTTCAAAATTTGTTAAATCAATTATTGATACACTTGCATCATTACTGTTGCTGATGTATCCGTATCTTCCATCAGGATCTATATCTATATTATGCGGAAAACTCCCTGTCATTAGTTCTTTCACTATCTCTCCTTTCATATTTATTATTAATATTTTGTCATCTTCAGGTATAGTCACAAGAAGATTATCTCCATTTAACGTTAATGCTATTCCGTGCGGATCTGACTCTAAGTTTATGCTGTTCTTTACTTCATTATTATCTATAAAGAAAATTTTTGAAGGATTTATTGCACCTACAAACATTTTATCATTCTTGTTTGAAACTATCATTAATGGTTCTGCATCAATCTTGATGTTATCTTTGACCTCCATTTTTATTATATCAACAATTGATATTGATAGTGATTTTGTATTTGTAACTGCTACTCCATCATTTAACAGTGCAATATGATGCGGCTGCTCTTGAACTTCAATTCTCGATATTATTCGATCTGTTGTTGTGTTAATCATTATCAAAGAATTAGAGTCACGACTTATCAAGAAAAATATTTCTCCAGTCTCATCAAATATTCCTGCATGTTGAAGATTTGGACCTACTCGAACTCTTGATTCAATTTCTAATGATTGTGGATTTAGAGTAAATAATTCTGATTCTCCATCGTGAATTAAATATAATTTGTTCTTATTTTCATTAAAATGTGCTCCGTACTGACCTTCTTCAATGTTAATTTCTATATTGGTTAAAGTCTTAAGCTGAATGTTATCTATTACAGTTGCTGTTTTACCTATTGTATTGAATACTACTGCTTGATATTGTTTAATTTCTGCTTCATTGTCTAAATGGTATACATAAGTTCCTCCAATCAAAAACCCTATTGTTAACCCAACTATTATTGAGCTAACTAATAGTAATCTCTGATTGTTTTGTTCTGACAACTATTCCACTTAGTAATTGTTTGTATTGATTGGAACAATCTTTGATGGTGAATAAGGTAGTTTTAGACTATCGACCTTCTTGAAAGATCCTACCTCGAATACATCAACTGAACTGTCTCCAGGATTTGGTATATACGCAAGAGTGCTGTCAGGACTAAATGCTGGATGTCCAGTATTCTCAATTTCTATCCTCGTGACTTCAGTCAAGCTTTCTACATCATATACTATTGATGCTGGTCTGGTTCTAACTACACAGTATTTTCCATCTGGTGTAAATTCACTAGTACGTGGACCTGCTTCTAATGGAAACTCTTTAACCATCTCTTTTGCTTGAATATCCCATACCATTTCAATCGGATCCAAATTCTTGAATCCAGCTGCATTCGACCAATTTCCTGCTGAATTTACTTCGATAAATGCAACATCATTGTTGGGTGAAATTGTTATCATACTTGCACCATAGTCAGAGTATTCTGTACCTAAATGTTCTTCAATTGTGAATGTCTTTGTATCTACTACTGAAATCAAACTCTCTAATTGATTTACAAGCCACAATTTACCATCAGGTGCTATTGCAACGTCACAACAGAATTTTGGAACTGGTAATACATCAACTACTTCTCCCTTAAGAAGATCGATTTTATGAATTTCTCCTGGATCTATATCATTATATGGAATTTCAAATTCATCTCTTGCTGCGTTAAATTTTTCTGAATCATATTTATCTGCAATATATCCATTTAACATGTATCCGTATTTTCCTTCTTCATCTGTTTCTCCTAATCTTATTCTCCATCTTCCTTCTAATGGAACATCGTGAACTAATTCATTCGTAGTTGGATTAACTGCAATTGTAGATCCTATTTGACCTTGCTTTCTTACAAGTCCCCATACATTTCCATTTGCATCCGGATAATGATTACACCAGTCTATACTTCCTGCATCTGCAATCCAAGTAGGTCCTGATGATGCTAAGACTTTTCCACGAGCTAGATCTATAGTTGCAATTGATCCTTCAGCGCCAAAGACATAGCCTAAATGTCCTCTTCCTTGTAATTTTTCTTTTACCTGTTCAAGTTCACTTGTTAATGTGCCAACTTGAGAATTTGAAGATAGATAACCTGCTCCTCCTATTCCTAGACCAACAGCTGCTCCAACTCCATACTTTAGAAAATCTCTTCTATTTGATTCGACCATATCTTATCGATATTTTATAATGCCGTTATATTTATATATTTATCGGTATCTGATTAATTCGTTAACAAATGAGTACGAAGCAAGAATTTTGGGACAATGTCTCAAAATACCGAGAAATGGGAATGGATCCTTTAAGATGGGTGGCAGGTTGTGCTGTTAAAGTTGATCTTAATACAGTAGTTTATCCTACTTTGCATAATTTAAAGCCGGATTTAAAACAAATGGGAATTTCTCTTGGTGAGAGAGTTGACGCTGATATATTTCCTTTAACTGACAGTGGCCCAATAATAAATCGCAGAATTTACAACCCATTTGATCCTGATGTTGATTTAGATGACCTTAGACGAATTAATCCAAAACGAGCTATTTCACTATTACAAGTATTTCAAAAGAATGCAGAAAAGCAAGAAAAATTCCAAGCATTGTTGACTAGTCTTTATACATCAATATCTAAATCAAATGTTAATTTTGCTGTTGGAAAAGGACATTCAATAATAACTGGAGATGAAAACGCAGAATTTGCACTTTTTGATTTTATTTCTTACGAAGAAGGACGATCCGACGGTTATTGTTTATCAAATAATGATACTATACAAATTATTGATCCTACTGCAGACCCTTCATCTGAACAACAAACAAATGTCGCCGTATCAAATTCTCTTAATGATTTAATATCTTTAGGTTGTTTTGAAGAACTGAAAGTTTTGCCCGTTGTCGATGCACCAAATCAAGAAATTGAAGCGCAAATTCTAAAAAACATGGATAATTTCGCATCTAAATATAAAATTGAATTAATTTCTGCAGAGTCTCCTAAACGAAATAAATTACTAATTGGCGCTACATTATTTGGTTCATTACGAAAAGAACCTCCAACTAAATTAAATTTGTTAGATTCTGGTATGGAAATTCTCGTTACACGTCCGTTTGGCGATCTTGCACCTATTAACGTCTTTTTGTCTTGTGTAGCCGACGAAAATTTCCTTAAAGACCTTGAAACCATTGGTTATACTCTTGAAGATGTTCAACGTGCTAAGGATTCAGTTATTGAAACTATGAACGAACCTAATCTTGCAGTCGCAAAAATTATTAATAAATATCTGCCTGATTTTGAAAACAACTTTGATATTCACGAACATATTCTGGCCACTGGCGATCTTTCTGGTCCTGGTATAATGATCTTTAAAGAACATGCAGATAATGCAAATGTTGATATCTCCATTGATAATTTACCACTTCGTTATCCAGAATTTGTTAAATTTGCTACTGATAATTTCTTAATGGACAATGGTACTGCAGGCACTAATGGCGCTGTAGCTGTTATTGCTAGTCCAAATATAATAGAAAGTATAAGTCTTGATTTGTCTGCATCGGGTTATGATCCACAAATTATTGGTCGAATTTTAGGCAAAGGAACTGGAATTGTTAAAGTTTCGGAAGACGTAAAAGACATGATTGCATCTGATATATTGTTAAATCAATTACAAATTGGTGGAAACTGATTCATGCAAACACAAACTAAGAAACTTGATCTTGTTGGACAAGTATGTCCCTGGCCTGTAATTTTTACTGTGAAAGAATTAAAAAAATTAGAAAACGGTGAAGTTTTAGAAGTACTTGTTGATCATTTGCCATCAACAATCAATATTCCTTCTGCAGTAAAAAAAGACGGACATGAAATACTTAGTTCTAAAGAAATTGACGACGGTGTGTTTAAAATAGAAATTAAAACTAATAAAATATAATTTAATTTTTTTTTGGCGAATTGATATTATGAAAATTGATCAAGCATTAGATGTTAAAGGACTTGTTTGTCCCATCCCTGTTTTAAAAACAAAACAACTAATTTCAAAAATGCAGAGTGGACAAATATTGGAAATATCCGCTACTGATCCTGCTGCAAAAGAAGATATACCTGCATGGGCTAATCGTTCAGGACATGAATTATTAGAACTAACTGAGGAAAATAACTATATTAAATTCTATTTGAGGAAAAAATAATTGACTGATTTAATTAGTGCTACTTGGCTTAAAGATAATATTGAAGATCCAAATATTGTTCCTTTTGATATAAGGTCTCCGCGTGAGTATGTACGATCTCATTTACCTGGGGCGCATTTGATTCCTTATGAAAAAATATTAAGTTTTTCTGAAGATCTTTCTTTTTTTGATGTTGCTCCTCAAGACGCAATAGAAAAATTACTCAGTGTAAATGGAATCACGAATGATTCCGTGATTGTTGTATACGGGGATAAAAACGGTGCAACAGCAACTCGTTTGTTCTGGTCGCTAAAATATTATGGAATTACTGTAAAATTTCTTGATACGTCGTTTTCTAAATGGTTGCAATTAGGTTATCCTGTTAGTGAAGAAGTACCTGAGATTCAACCTACTGACTTTGTTATTACAACTCCTTTTGTAAATTTTAAAGTAAATCATGAATATGTCCAATCTAAGCTTAGTGATTCAAATTCTATTTTACTTGATACAAGAAGCCCTGACGAATTTAATGGAGTTATTGCAGCTGGACCTAAAGCAGGTCGAATTCCTGGTTCGATAAATTTTCCTTGGGAAATAGGAGTTGGTACTGATGGGTATATTTTTAAAAATATTGAAGAACTTGACAAAATCTTTGAAAAATACGGTATTACTAAAGATAAGGAAATTATTTGTTATTGTCAGGTTGGAGAGCGTGCATCTCACACATTTGTTGCTTTACAATTTTGTAATTATCCTAATGTAAAAATTTATGACCGTTCTTTTGCCGATTGGAGTACTCGTGCTGATTTACCTATAGAAAACTAGTTTGTTGAATACTCATTTGATGATGTATCTGTTTTTTTTTCAGTAGATTTCTTTTTTTTATTAGAACTTGTTTTTACTTTTTTTCGAGTTATTGTTTTTTCTTTTTCTAAAATTGCACTAAAACATGCCATTGTGTTTGATCTTGTTGATCCTACACTTACTGAATTTCCATAATGTATAATTTCCCAACCTTCTTCTGCTAATTTATTCAATTCTTCTTCAAATAATTTTTTTGTACTTTCTGCAACAACTTTGTACTGTCTCATATTATGTATTTTAATTACTTCGATATAATGTTTTTTTGGAAAATTTATGAATATAATTATTGAATAAATTTTCCTTGGGCGATTGCTAATCCATCTGGGAATATGTATAATAAAGCTAACCAAAGTATGTATCCAATTAACAATAAAATACCAGTTTGTATTGTTGTCATTACTGTATTTCCCATTGCAGGAATTAATTCCATTATCTTGTCATATTCAGTTTTTAAAATTTTTGATGCAGTTCTATAATTTCCCTTTGGCGTCATTGAATAAGTAGCTAATGCTATGAGACATGTTGGAGGAATACCTATTCCAATTACAAAAGATGATATTACACCTATAATTATTATTACATAACTTAATATCATCATGATATTGTATAATCCTACAGCTCTTTCTTTTCCTAACCTAGCAACTAGGTGACGTCTACCTTTTGATTTATCTGCTTCCGTATCTGGAAATTGATTAATATATAATATTCCTGTTGTCATTAATCCAACAATTGAACCAATTATAATAGCTTCAATTTCTAATCCGTAAAAACAGTTTGAACAATTTCCTCCACTTTGAATAAAGTAAACTCCTGAGAATAATAATGGACCGAAATTAAGAAATACTGTTAATTCCCCTAACCCTAAAGTAGAAAGTACTGGTGAGTATAATATTACTGATAAAATAGAAATTGCAATTATTCCTAATAGAACTGAATTAAATCCAAAATAATTTAAGAAATATAAACCAATTGATGAACCTATGATCAGTAAAATAATTCCGCCAATTAAAACATTATTTGGCGACAGTAATTTTTCAGGTAATACCCTACTACCTCCGCTGAATGGTGTTGGTGTTGTTGCAACATCTATTCCACTTTTATAATCAAAATAATCATTTAGGACATTTACACTGGCATGTAAACATACCACACCTATTAGCGTTAATATTGCATGAAGTAGATTAATAGTTGCAACATCAAAATATGCAACCATTACTCCTAAAGGAACAAAAATAACTGGAAGACTGAGGAAAGGAATTCTTAATTCTTTTGCCCAAACTTCAAGTTTCAATTACTTTATCACTTTTATATATCTTCAATGAATTCGGTCGTGCCAACAAATCCAATTTGTTGGTCTCCATCTTTTAACGGTCTAACAGTGAGTTTTCCGTTAAAATGAGATCCGTCCTTCCTGACTAGTTCTACAACCTCTTCCCAAACACCTTTCTCTACTGCCGTTTGCAAGAGTACTGGGACTAATGTTTTAACATTCTCTTCAGTATGAAACATTCCAACATTTCCTTTTCCAATTAATTCATCTTTTGTATAGCCAAATAGTTTTTCTGCTCCTGGGCCAAATTCTGTAATTACTCCAGTCATATCGCATGTTATTCCTGAATATTGTCTTTCTTCGCTCATATTACCACTAGCATATGGTAATGTTATATTGTAAATAAACCTTGTTAACTAACCCGATTCTGATTTATTATATGTTCCTTGAATATTTTCTTCATACGCTTATTCAAATTCTAGTTATTTTATGGTTTGTTATAGTATTATTTCGAATTATTACTTTTTTTTATATAGACGAACTTGGGCATTTAATTTTGGATAATGTGGGAAATAATCGTGTTTCTGTTATAGTTCCTGCACGAAACGAAGAAAAGAATATTACGAGGTGTTTAAAATCATTACAGGCACAGGATTATGATAATTTTGAAGTAATCGTTGTTGATGATTGTTCAACTGATGATACTTTAAAAATTATACAAAAATTCTGTTTAACCGATGATCGTTTTATTTCTATTCATTTATCAGAGAAAAAGAAGAACTGGGCTGGAAAAAATTTTGCATGCTACCAAGGTTCACAAAAAGCCACTGGCGATATGTTATTGTTTACTGACGCTGATACTGATCATAATAAAGAATCTATTTCTTCATCGTTAGCATATATGAATAAGTTTCATCTTGATGTATTGACTCTTCTTCCTACACTTGTCTGTAAAGATTATTGGAGTAAACTTATTTTACCTATTTTAATCTCTATGATAAATCTTCTTTATTCGCCTTTATTCTTAAACTCAAAAAAATTACCTATTGCATACTTGATAGGAGGTTTTATTTTAATTAATAGAAAAGTGTATGATGATGTAGGTGGTCATGAAGCTGTTAAAAATTCTTTTGTAGAAGATAAATCTCTTGGTGAATTACTAAAAACCGCTGGTTATAAGTTAAAATTTATTCGTTCTGGGAATATTGTTAAAACATTTTCAAACATTGGGTTTTCTGATAATATTAATGCAATGCAGCGTGGTATTTCTTCATCTTTTATTGACATACATCCATTTTTTGGTATAATAACTATAATTATTGGATTCTTCGCATTAATTCTTCCATATATTCTTGTTTTACAGTTTACTTATTTTTCATTAGAAAATATTCTTAAAATATTCTTGATAGTTTCTTTTATGCAATTATCATATTTTTTTGAATTCATTGATGTCAAACATTCTAAATTGTACGTCTTCTTACATCCATTTTCTTGTATATTATTATTTACATCACTAATTATTTCCGTTGTAAAAATTCAATTTAATTCTCCTTTTACATGGAGAGATAGATATTATAAAAAATCTTGATTATAATTCAATATCTTTGTTTCTTCTATATCCAAAAAATGGTCTTAAGTATATTCCAAATGCTATTCCTGCAATTAGCCCTGCTAGATGTGCTCCATGTGCAATATTTGATGGTGTAAATAGACCAAAAATATCTCCAATTGCGTATAGTGCTGTAAGTACAATCATTGGTACTGGTACTAATCCCCATACGTAAAATTTCATGAATGGAGCTAGTATTGATAATGTACCCATTAATCCGTAAACTGCTCCTGATGCACCTATAGCAGGAATTGAATAATTACCTGTTGTTATCCAATATCCTAAGTTTCCAAGAATTCCCGATACTAAAAATATAATTAAAAATCTATTTTTTCCAAGTAAACGTTCAAGATTTATTCCAAATGCAAATAACATGAACATGTTGAAAAATAAGTGATTTATATCTGCATGAAGAAATATTGTTGTAATAAAAGTCCATGGTCTAGTTATTGCATGTTCTGGTATGAATGCAAAATATTGCCATATTCCTGGACCTGTTATAAATTGTATTATGAATCCTGCTATTGCTATTCCTATAAATATTAATGTCCATTTTGGTCCAGATCTGTACGGTCTATTATTTGTTTCAACAAATTCCATATTTTTTTTATCTATATCCTAGTATTAAAAAATAATTAATTGTCAATAATAGAAAATAATAATGAGAAACTTGTTTATAACTTATGGATAAATCAAAATCCCTTCGTAAAATTCTACAAAATAATGATACCATTCTGGTGCCTGGTATTTATGACGCTTTAAGTGCAAAGATTGCCCAACAAGTTGGTTTTGATACTGTATTTCATACTGGCTATGGAACTGCAGCTACATTACTTGGCGTTCCTGATATTGGTTTAGTAAGTTTTTCCGAAATGAATGAAAGAGTCTCATCTATCTGTAATTCTATTGATATACCTGTTATTGCAGATGCTGATACAGGTTATGGAAATACATTGAATACTATGAGAACCGTAAAAAATTATATTCGTTCTGGCGCTGCAGGATTGATATTAGAAGATCAGGTTTGGCCAAAAAAATGCGGACATATGAAAGGAAAATCAGTAATCTCTATTGAAGACATGCAATCAAAAATTCGTGCTGCAGTTCAGAGTCGTAAAGAAGAAAAATCAAATTTGGTTATTGTTGGCAGAACAGATAGCTTGGCTGTTGATGGTGTTGATCTGGCAATAGAACGAATTAAAAGTTATAAGAGAGCTGGAGCTGATTTATTGTTTATCGAGGCGCCCAATAAACTTGATGAATTAGAAATTATTGCAAAAAAAGTAAAACTTCCTTTGTTGTTGAATCAATTAGAAGGAGGTAAAACTCCTATGATACCTTTTAAAAAAGCTAAGAAAATAGGGTTTAAAATTATTTTATTTCCATTAACTTCTTTATACGCATCTACTAAAGCCATGATTGACGCACTTACTTTTCTTAAAAAACACAATACTTCTGTTGGTATTGAAAAAAATCTAACTACTTTTGATATATTTAATCAACTTGTTGATTATGATAACTTTAATAAATTGGAACAAAAATTTTCTAAAAAATAATTAACTTACATATTTGGTAATTTTTTTCTTGCATGTTTCTATTCCGTTGTATTCTCTGGTCAAATTCTGAAATTTTTCTACATTTGAAATAAATTTATTTTCATTAAAAATTTTATTTATAGAATTTAATAGCGAATTATGTATGTTTTTCTCCTCTAATTTTATTCCTAAACCCAATTTTTCTATTTTCGCAGCATTCTGAATTTGTTCTGTTTGATTTTTTATTGGTATTATTATTGATGGCTTTCCACATGTTATCGAATTTCCTATTGTTGAATGCCCTCCTCTTGTAATCATACAATCTGATAATTGAAACATTTCTTTAAATGGACACCATTCAAATACTATTATTTCATTTATTTTCTTTGGCTCTGTATTTCCATTTGGATTTCCTTTGGAAATTATTATATTATATTTATTTTGAACTGATTTCATTTGCTTTATGATGTTATTGTAAATATTTGGTCTACTTTGTTCTGGTCCACTTATTTGTATATAGATTGTAGGTTTATTCTCGACCAGTTTTAATTCTTTTTTAATTCTGTCTGTTTTTTTGTAATCTATTTCTCTTGAAATAAATCCTATGTATTCAATATTATTTTTTATAGATTTGACTCCTTCTATATTTTCTATACATATCGTATTTGGCGGAGGTAAATCTGGTATTAAAATTTCATTTGCATAATTCCATAGACGTCCCAAAAGTTCAGCATTAATTTGTTCTAATTTCTTTCTTCTTTTGTTTTGTAATCTGATTAATAATTTAATTTGATTCAGAATGACTATTGATGGTACATCTAACCTCTTTGAACATAGGATTGGTGATAATCTTGAATCACTAAATATTAGATCAGGTTTTTGCTTTGAAATTAAATTAAATTCATATCCCAAGTGATATAGAAATATTGAAATTAATTTTGGCATGCTAATAACTGTCTTTATTGTTGATACCGTTCCATCTTTATTCCAAGACACATCAATTTTTGGAATTTTTTTACATTGCATTCCATTTGCTGTCAAAAATTCATATCCATCACTGAATGAACTAAAAAAATATTTATAATTTTTATTTAATGATTTTGCAATTAACAAATTTCTATTTGCATGTCCTATGCCTGAACCAAAAGTTGGAAAATATATATTTTTTTGATTCATAGCACATACATCATTATACTTTTAATTGAAATCAGTAGTTCTTTTTAGTACTCTGCCTATTCCTGGTTTGCTTAAAATTTTTCCATTTCGAAATCCAATCTTTCCGTTAATAATTGTTGCAGTTATTTCACCATTCACTTTCTTTCCTTTAAATGGTGTAAATTTAGCTTTTGACAAGAAATTCTTTGGCTCAATTATTTTATTATTTTTTTCATTAACTAATATTAAATCTGCATTATATCCTTCTTTTATTTGACCAATATTTTTTAACTTAAATCTTTCTACAGGATTTTTTACTAATACTTCAAATATTCTTTGCAACGTAATTTTCTCCTGATAAAATAAATCAAACATTATTGGAACTGTTATTTCTAAACCTGGAAATCCTGGATATGATTGTTCTTTTTCTTCTACTGTATGAGGTGCATGATCTGTTGCTATCATGTCAATGTTTCCATTTTTTATACCTTCAAATATTGCTTGTTGATTATTTCTATCTCTTAACGGAGGTTCACAATGTTGACCTTCTATAATCTCCTCTGTGTTTAAAATCATATGATGTGGAGTTGTTTCACATGAAATGTCAATTTTGTGTTTGTTATCCATTATGATTTTTAATCCTTTATTCGTTGATACATGAACAATATGTATTTTACATTTAGTTTTTTTTGCTAATTTAATCATTTGTTCAATTGCTACTGTTTCGGATTCTACTACATGATTATTATTCTCAAATAAATCTGAGCTTTCTGCATGTATTAATAAAATCGAATTATTCTTTTTTATGTTTCTCATCATTGTTTCAATATTGTCTCTGGATAATTCTTGATTTTCAAATGGTTTGTGTAAATAAATTTTAAAGCCTATCGCATTTGATTTTACTAATGGTTCTATATCATTGTTGTTTATTGGAGAACAATAGAATCCTACATTGCAGAAAATTTTTTCCGACGCCTCCTTTTGACGTTTGATTAATTCCTTTACATTAGTTATTGGTGGTTTTGTGTTTGGCATATCGAGTATAGTTGTAAAACCACCTGCTAAAGCAGCACTAGTTCCTGAAATAAAATCTTCTTTATAACTCAAATTTGAATCTCTTAAATGACTATGTACGTCAATACAACCTGGAAATACAATATTGTCTTCTGCATCTATTGTATTTTCAGCTTTTAAGAGATTCATTTCATTACTAACTTTGATTATTTTGTTCCCTTCTATAGAAATTCCAATCTCCTCTAGTTGATTTCCTGTCCACACTCTACCGTTTATTATATTTAATACCAATTTGATTACTCTCGCTTTTCTACTAATTCTGAACCCCCAGCTGGAAGTATGCGTAAGAAATCATCTAATGATTTATTTTTATAAATTTCTGATAAATTGCTATCTAATTTAGCTATAAGCTTCTGTTTTACAATTTTTGCTATTTCCGATGATTTTCTTTTTCCTGGTTTAATAATAACAATTGCTAAAGAATTTACTTTTATCGCTTTTACTGGACCGCTCATTATTGTATACTTGTTTTCATATTTTATTGCTCCTATTGCAATTTCCGGTTTTATATTTTTTATTATGTTTTTTTTCCCTTCAATTAAGAAACTTCCTTTTGGAAGATATGATCCACTTGGCGCTCCTTTTTTTACTTGTTCTGGTTTAACAAAATACACATCCACCGGGATTTGTGTTCTCCAAGCTCTACTAAAAGAACCCGTAGCCATTGCAACTTCTTGTATTGATAAATTACTCGCATTATCCTTTAATATAAAAAATGGAGATCCTATTATTTCCGAATGAAAGACTAAATCATTGGATTTTGTATGTTTTCTTATTATTGCACTATTTGAATGAGAATCTCTTCCACCTATTGCTAATATACCTTCTGATGTAATGAACCATCTATATCTTTCAAACCACAATAATTCTTCTTTTTCTTTCAGTTCTGTTCTATCTTTCTGATTATCGATTTTATTCTTGATATTATCTAAATTTATTTTTAATTTTTTAGTTGCATTTTCTATTGCTTCAATTTTTTTCTCTATTGTCTTTGCTTTATTAAAAAAGATCGACGAAAGTTTTATTGGTTTTATCTCCTCTTCTAATTCTCTATTTGTACTGATTATTGGTATTTTTATTAGGTTGTTCCTTGATTTACTAAATTCAATATTTTGATCTTGTAGAATCTCTTCATAACTATTGGATTTACTCAATTCTATTGCTGTCAGCCTTAAAATTTTTGCCAGATTAACATTTGTCTGATATGCCTCTTCTTGTAATTGAATAGTTTTTTCTAATTCAATTACTTTTTTATTTACTGATTTTTGTTGTGTGATGACCTGTTTTTGCGATAGATTTGAAGTGATTAAATTATCTAATGCCTTCATTAATGATTCTGTTTTTTCATATTTTTCCGATTTACTGGATTTAAGTTCAATTAATGATATATCATTTATTGTGTCATTTTCTTTATATATCCATGCATTCGATTCTTTCGAATTAATGATTTTAACTAGCTCTTTTATTTGATTTGATATCTCATTTATCTCAATTTCAGTTAATTTATTACAAATTTTATTATAATCAATATTAATTCTGCTTAGAATTTCTTCCACATATTTTCTTGAAATTGAATAGTTTCTACCCAACCATTTTGCTATTTCTATATTGCTGTTTTTTATTTTTTCTAAATCATTATCATTGAAAATTTCTAAATTTATTCCCTTTGATGGCGGAAGCTTGTATAGACTTCCTGGGAATATTTCTCTATGTCTTACTTTTAATTTACTTAAACAAGATAGAATTTTGTCATTATCATCTATTACTATTATATTTCCTTCTCTGAAAAATTCACAAACTAATTTTCTTATACCTTTTTCTGTTTTAAAATGAATTATACATATTCTTTCTCCTGGCGGCTGTTCAAATTTTAATAATTTTGCTCTAGTTAAATTTTTTCTTAATGAAGTTACATATCCTGTTGATTCTAATTTTTCAAATTCATATTTTGATGACCAAATTCCAATTTTTGGGTTTATTAAAATAAATTTTTTGGATTTTTCCGGATGATGACATTTTAGCAAATAAGAGTTTTCCATTATTTGATATACGTTGTTGAGATAATATCCTTCTATTTCCTTATTTAATGCAGAAATTATCTTTAAAAATTCAATTGATGATAATTCCAATTTAGAAACCCAAGATAATATTGTTCATATAGTTTTATATCTTCTTGGATTTTATAATAAATGATTAAATCGTGTCCGATTCCACCGCTATATTTAATACAATTTTCTGGTTTCGAGTTGTTCTTGGATTGATATCGGGATTTGCTGCTGGTTTACTTGGTTATACATCTCTTAATCCCTCTGCTAATGTTGGAGTCTTTTTCGCAATATCTGTGTATTTGTTCTCTATGGTCGTTGTAAGAAATTTCTATTTTTCAAAAATTAAAGAAGATGAGAGAACTAAACTTATCACAATAACTGGTTTAGGAAGCTTTATTGGATTGTTTCTCTTCACTTGGATCTTTTACGACACTTTCTTTATTATCTAAGTTTTCTATTGCCTTTTTCACAAATATTTTCCATACAGAAAAAAATCCTTTTTCAAAATCATCTATCCAAATAGAAGACAATTTTTCGTTAATTCCTTTTTTCATTGATTTAAAATCTTCTAGTGATTCAGAAATGTCAATATTTTTTACTGCATATTTAGATATTATTCCTTCTAATGCAAATTTTGTACCGATATTTCTTTTATTGGAAGAATTTTTAAAATTTTCTGCTATTGCTAGTTTTGCTTTTGAAAAATCTTTTTTTATTATATTTTCTATACATTCGTTGATTGATTCTTTTGACATTTATTTTACACCTTCTATTCCATTTTTTGTTATATTAAAAATACATTGTTTTTCTTTATTATTTCTTGCTAACCAGAATTCATTTATTCTTTTCAAACTTACTCTTAGATGAATTAGTCTATTAATTACTGTTTCGTATGTTTCTTTTTCATTTATTTGTGAATCATCAATATTTGCACGAACTGAATTTGTGACAATTAGTGAAATATTGTTATTCCAAGCTATGTATGCTAGTTCTCGAATATATTCTGATAATATATCTTCTATTTCATTTCTAGATTCAAACGGATATTCTGTAAAATTTCTTGTTAAATCGTCAATTATTACATATGTTACATTGTTATTTTTTATAAATTCTTTAATTTTTGGAATTGTTTCTAATTGTTGATCTAATGAATTACATCTAATTGTGAATATGTTATTTAAAATTTCTTTTATATTGTATTTTTTTATTTGACTTAATTGAATAATTCTTTCAGGACGAAAGTTTCCTGACGAATCAATAAATAAAATTTTCTTATCTTTTCTTGAAATATTTACTACTGATTGAAATAAAATTTGTGATTTTCCAGACGAAGTTGGTCCATATAAATCAACTATTGTACCTTTTGGAAATCTGTAGATCACTGTGTCTAATTTTTTAAATATTATTTCATCTTTGTTTTCTATTTTTACTTTATTATTGCCTATTATTTCAAATCCATTTAATTTACTATTTTTTTGTGATTTGCATTCTTTTGACATGAATAAGTCAAAATTGTTATATCCATGATTTTCTGGATACTTTTCATCTATTTTTTTAAAATTACTCTTCATTTACATACTCCTTAAATATATTATTCTATCAATTCCAAGCTTTTTATTAATGTTTACTTTCTTTTTTCAATTAGTATATGAGCCCTATTATTACTGATAACGAAGAACATACAATCAAAAAGCCATTGAATACTTTACAAAAATCTATTCACAGAAATGTTACTGTGAGGTTGAAGAATGATGTTGAGTATAAAGGTAAAATGACAAATGTTGATGCATATATGAATGTAATATTGAGTGACGCTGAGGAATTTGTTAATGGTTCTCTATCAGAAAATTTTGGTAAAGTTGTCATACGAGGAAATAACGTTTTATTTATTTATATTCGACCTGAAATCCAGATGTGATTATTTTGTTTTCAAATAGGAATACAAATATTAAATTTATATTTCTATTATTTCTAAATTGGTCATTCATGTTAGGATAATTATATAATGAAAAATAATTTTATTTTTACATCCGAATCTGTATCACAAGGACATCCAGATAAAGTTGCTGATCAAATTAGTGATGCATTAGTCGACGCTGCGTTATCTGCTGGTGATGAAACTACCCGTTGTGGAATTGAAACAGCTACAACTACAAATTATGTTCTGGTTTTTGGAGAAACTAAAAATTTTTTACCAAATAGTCAAGAGGTTGAATCAATTGTTCGTCAAACTGTTCGTGATATTGGTTACGAACAAGAGGGATTTCATTGGGAAAAGTTATCATTTGAAAATCTTCTTCATAACCAATCTTCTGATATCGCATTAGGAACTGATGATTTTGGTGCGGGTGATCAAGGATTGATGTTTGGCTATGCTTGTCGTGAAACACCTTCTATGATGCCTGCGCCAATATATTATTCTCATCAAATTTTACGTTCTCTTCGTAAAATCCGAGATAAAAATCCCAATATACTTGGACCTGATTCTAAAAGTCAAGTTAGTATAATGTACGAAGATGGAAAACCTCTTTACATTGATAAAATTGTAGTTTCTACACAACATGCTGAAGGAGAAAATAATCAAGCACGTGCATATGCAGAGATGGCTATGGATGATGCATGTAGTGATCTGATTGATAAAAATCGTACTGAGTTTCTTGTTAATCCAACTGGTAATTTTGTTATTGGAGGTCCTGCAGGTGATGCAGGAATGACTGGTCGTAAAATAATTGTTGATACGTATGGAGGATATGCTCCACATGGCGGTGGTGCATTTTCTGGTAAAGATCCTACAAAAGTTGATCGTTCTGCTGCTTATATGGCTCGGTGGCTTGCTAAGAATGTAGTAGCCAATGAACTAGCTGATTGGTGTACTATTCAAATTAGTTACGCTATTGGAGTTAAGGAACCTACGTCATTATATGTTGATTCCAATGGAGATAATTCGTTAATTGAAAACAAGATTAGAAATACCTGTGATCTGACACCACTTGGTATTATTCGCAAGTTTGATCTTTTTAATTTTACAGAGTATTCTAAAAATTGTGTATATGGACATTTTGGAGATAAAAATGTGCCGTGGGAAACAATTGAAAAATGGTAAATCCATATAACTAGACTTACTTTGTTTATATTGACACAATGATTACTTTGTTATCTCTTGTTATTTACAAACAAAACTTTTTACTTATCTAAGACTCATATTATTTGAATTAACTATGATTTCATTGGTTGGATCAAAAGATTTAGTACTTTCATCTACTCTGGTTGATAATAAAAGTTCCATTCATGGAACTGTATTATTAAAACGTGGTTTTGCGCATATGCTCAAACATGGCGTTATTATGGATGTTACTAATGTAAATCAAGCTCAAATTGCCGAAGAAGCTGGTGCTGTTGCAGTTATGGTTCTTGATAAATTACCTATTGAAGTAAGGCAATCAGGTGGAGTAGCTCGTACAGCAGGTATGAAAATAATCAAAGATGTTGTTAATAACGTATCTATTCCTGTTATGGCAAAATGTAGAATCGGTCATATTTCAGAAGCTGTAGTCTTAGAAAATTCTGGTGTTGACATGATTGATGAATCTGAAGTTTTAACTCCAGCTGATGAGTCTTCTCATATCTGGAAATGGGATTTTACCACTCCTTTTGTTGACGGCGCTAAAAATCTTGGTCAAGCTCTACGTCGAATCGAAGAAGGAGCGTCAATGATGCGTACTAAAGGAGAACCGGGTACTGGAAATGTAGTTGAAGCTGTTAGACATATGCGTGCTATGAATCAAGATATTGCTAAGATAACTTATTTCTATAATCAACAAGATAAACAGGAGCTCTTTCGTATTTCTAAAGAATTGAATACTTCTTATGAGTTGGTTGTTGAAACAGGACGTTTGGGTCGTTTACCTGTTGTAAATTTTGCCGCAGGAGGAATAACAACTCCTGCTGACGCAGCACTTATGATGAAACTTGGATGTGATGGAGTTTTTGTTGGTTCAGGTATATACAAATCTTCTGATCCTTTAGAAAGAGCATCAGCTATTGTTCTTGCAACTACTTTTCATGACAGTGTCGAAGTGTTGTCTGAAGCACAAGAAATGATTGATGAAAAAAAATCCATGGTTGGTCTTGGCGACAATCTGGATTTTAAAATGCAGGATCGTGGTATATAATGAAAAAAGTTAATATTGGTATTCTTGGCGTGCAGGGAGATGTTGAAGAACATATTGCTTCTGTTGAATCTGCCTTTCGTGAAATTACTATGGATGGAATTGTAAGTGTAATTAAATACCCAGAAGAAATTAACTCTATAAATGGTTTAATAATTCCTGGAGGTGAAAGTACTTCTATTGGTAAATTATCCAATAATGATGATTTTCATTCTTCTATAAAAAAGAAGATTACTCAAGGTATGCCTGTTTTAGGTACGTGTGCAGGATTGATCTTTCTATCTAATCATATTGTTCAAAATTCATCAAATACTTCCCAAAAACTTCTTGGCTCACTTGATATAGAAATTGAACGTAACGCATTTGGAAGACAACGAGAATCTTTCCAATCCGAATTTCCAATTCCTAAATTTGGACTAGATAACTTTCTTGGTGTCTTTATTCGAGCACCTATAATCCGTAATATTGGCTCAAATGTAGAAATTATTGCTAAATTAGACGAAGATATTATAGCTGTCAAACAAGGGAATATTCTTGCTACGTGTTTTCATCCAGAATTATCAAATAATGCAATATTTCACAAGTATTTAATTGAATTAGTTAGAGAAACATTATGAGAATATCAGAACTCACCACAGGTCAAAAAAATATTAGTATTGGAGGTATTGTTTCCTATATTGGACAACCTCGTGAGGTTACACTAAAATCAGGGGAAACTGAAACTGTTACTAGTATCACTCTTCAAGATGATTCTGGTTCAATTTCTGTTAATATCTGGGGTTCGTTAGTTGACAATATAAAACTAAATTCCGAAATAAGAATAGAAAAAGGTTATGTTAATGAATTTCGTGATAATTTACAATTTAATTTAGGTTATTATGGTAAAATCTTTTTATTATTAGAATCTAATCAATCAAAACAATGATTGTTACTGTTTTCCATTTTTTCTATTGATTATTGATTTTATAAAATTGTAATATATAGGTTCAGGTTCTCCAGGTTTACTTAAAAACTCCGGATGATATTGCGTTGCCATATAAAATGGATGATCCTGAATTTCCAATATTTCGGTTCTTTTGTTATTGTCACTAAAACCCGATAGAATCATCTTATTTTTTTCTAGTAGTTCTTGATATTTTATATTAAATTCAAATCTATGTCTGTGACGTTGTCTAATTTTATTTTTATTATAAATCTTATGGGCTTTTGTATTACTGATTATTTCTATATCGTGCCCACCTAATCTCATACTTCCTCCTTTTTCTGTAACTTTCTTTTGTGATGGTAATATGTTTATTATTGGATTCTTTGTTTTTGGATCCAATTCAATAGAATTTGCATCCTTTAATCCGCATACATATCTTGCAAATGCGATTAACGATAATTGGAAACCAAAGCATAAACCTAAGAATGGTATTGACTTCTTTCTTGCATAGTCTGATGCTAACATTATTCCTTCACTGCCTCTCTTTCCAAATCCTCCAGGCACAATAATCCCATTATATTTTTCAAGTTTTTCTAGTTTGGATTGATCTTGCTCAAAATCAGCACTTTCTACCCATTCTAACTTAATTGAATGGTTCTGACTTGCTGCTGAATGAGCTAAAGCTTGATTTACGCTAACATAACTATCTGTTAATGAAACATATTTTCCTATCATTGCAATATTCAATGTTTTTTTATTATTAGTAAATGTCTTGGAAACCGATTTCCAATTTTTCCAATTCATTTCTCTAGTAGGCAATCGTAATCTTTCAATAATTGAATCTATTATTCCATCATTGTATAAGTTCTCGGGCACATCATAAATTGATTTAGTATCTGGATTGGAAATTATACTCTTTAATTCTACACTTGTAAATAATGATATTTTCTTTTTTGATGCTTCAGATAATCTTTTTTCACTTCGTACAACTATTATATCTGGTTGTATTCCTATTCTCCTTAATTCCTGTACACTGTGTTGTGTGGGTTTAGTTTTTTCTTCTCCAACTGGACCCATTATTGGAGCTAACGTCACATGAATGAACATGGAATTTTCTTGACCTAATTCAAGTCTAAGCTGTCTTATTGCTTCAATAAACGGTAAACTTTCAATATCTCCTACTGTTCCTCCACATTCTACTAACACAACACCGTGATTTTGATGTTTTGCAACATTTGATATCTTTTCTTTAATTGAATTTGTTATATTGGGAATAATTTGTACACATTCCCCTAAGAAATCTCCTCTTCGTTCTGCTTCTATGACATCTAAATAAACTTCTCCTGTAGTTATATTGTGAATCTTTGATAATTCTTTCCCAAGAAATCTTTCATATGTACCGATGTCCATATCAGTTTCTCCTCCGTCATCTGTGACAAATACTTCTCCATGTGCAAATGGATTCATTGTTCCTGCATCAACATTTAGATATGGATCAATTTTCACACATGTTGTTGATATTCCATATAAATCTAATAACTTTGCAATGGACGCCGTGACTATTCCTTTACCTATTCCAGATAAGACTCCTCCAGTGACAAATATAAATTTTGGATTACGAACTGAACTTTGTGTTGACGCCTGCATATAAAAAAATAACTATTATATGTTTTAAAATTTTCTACATAAACTACTTTTTGGTTATATTGTATACGACGAATCTTAATTAAGATTGAAAAGAATATAAATATAATCTTGATTACTGCCTTTTCTCCCGGTCAAATCACAGGTTTTTTTTCAACTCATTCTGTAAAAGATCCATTATTAACAGGTTCGATAGGAGCTGGTATTTGTATACAAAAGGGCGTTAAAACAACCGTAAACATATCACCATCGCAAAAATTTCAATTGAATATATTTATTAATAAATTTCCATGTCATAATGCAAAAGTTTCAAATTCTGTAGTTCAACAACTAATTGGCCGTTCTGATAAAAAATTTTCTTTGACAATAAATCATTATCTTGATATACCGATAAAATGCGGTTATGGTTCTAGTGGAGCTGCTGCTCTTAGTTTATCATACGCTCTCAACGAAGCTCTCAATTTAGGTCTTAGTAAAACTGAAGCCGCACAGGTTGCACACATTGCAGAAGTTAGATGTAAAACTGGATTGGGTACTGTTCTTGGTGCGTATCATGGTGGTTTACAAATACGTTTACAACCAGGTGCTCCTGGAATTGGTAAAACTTCTCAAATTCCAATTAATGATAAAAAAATTGTTGCAACATTTACTCTTGGACAACTATCTACAACTAATCTATTATTGAATTCCTCTTTAATAAAATCTATTAATAATACTGGAGGCAAATATTTAATTCAATTATTAAACAAACCAAATTATGAATATTTTCTACATTTGTCTAGACAGTTTGCATTGATGATAAATTTTTTTCCACTTGACTTCTTTAACTTTATGAAACTCGCAAATCGGTTCGATATGATTTGTAGTATGAATCTCTTTGGCAATTCATTATTCTCTATTTTAAGAGCCAACGAGTTGACAGAGTTTTATAATTTATTTTTAAAAAGTAAATTATATGGACATATATTTTTTTCCAATATTAATTATTCTGGAGCAAAAATTATATGACAGATAGTGGTATTCCAAAAAACCATCCTAGATTTGGATCATTAAAAATTCGAAATGATCTGTCTGATTTTTATAATAAGGGAATAATTTCAGATTTTGGTTTGATTGCACATGGTCGTGGTGAAGCATTTGATTATTTAATTGGTGAAAAAACTATTGATTTAGCACTCCAGACAATTCGTGTTGCTACTGCGCAATTAATAGTGTCAAATTCAGTTATTTCAATCAATGGCAATACTGCTGCTTTAGAATCGAAAAATCTTGTTAAACTTTCTAACCTGACTAATTCAAAGCTAGAAATAAATCTCTTTCATAAAACTAAGAAAAGAGCAACACAAATTTCTCGCCTACTAAAAGATCATGGGGCTGCAATTGTTTATGGCACAAACGACGATTATTTGACGACTATTCCGAGCCTTCGTAGTAATAGAAAATTTATTGATAAACGAGGAATATACCAAGCTGATGTTGTTTTTGTACCTTTGGAAGATGGGGATCGAACAGAATTTCTTAAAAAAATGGGGAAAATTGTGATTACTATTGATCTTAATCCTCTTTCACGAACAGCTACTATGTCTGATATTAGTATTATAGATAATTTAGTTCGTGTTATTCCTGAAATGATTAAACAATCGAGAAAAATGTTAAAGTATTCTGATTCTGATCTTAAAAAAATTATTAAAAAATTCGACAATCAGAAACAATTAAACTTAACCCTGCGCTATATGTCTAAAAGATTAATAGATTTAACAAAGAAACAATAAAATGAGATTGTATATATTTTGAATGTAAAAACATTAACAGAAATGAAGGCAAATGGGCAGAAAATTTCTGCCATTACTTCTTATGATTATTCATTTGCGAAAATTGCAAATGAAGCTGAAATAGACATTATCCTTGTCGGTGATTCTGGAGCTATGGTTATGTTTGGTTATGAAAATACTTCTCCTGCAACGATGGATGAAATGTTGTTAATGTCTAAGGCTGTTTCTCGTGGTGGCCGTAAATCACTTCTTGTTGGAGATATGCCATTTATGTCGTATCATGTTTCTTCTGACGAAGCAGTTCGTAATGCTGGACGTTTTATTAAAGAAGGTGGAATGCAAGCTGTAAAAATTGAAGGTGGTCTTGATGTTGCTAAAACTGTTCGTGTAGTTACTAAAGCAGGTATCCCTGTTATGGGTCACATTGGATTACAACCTCAAATGGCTCAGTCATGGGATGGTTATCGTGTTCAAGGAACTGATTACACCTCTGCAAAGCAACTTATTGAAGATGCACAAGAGCTTGAACAAGCAGGAGCTTTTTGTATAGTCTTGGAGATGATTACCAAGGAAGTTTCAAAGATTATTACTAATTCGCTTAGTATTCCAACTATTGGAATTGGATCTGGTCCTTATTGTGATGGACAAATACTAGTTTTACACGACCTTCTTAATTTATACGATTCACTTAAACCTAAATTTGTTAAAAAATATGCAGATCTTAAAACTGAAACCTTTAACGCATTGACTAATTATAAAACCGATGTTTCTCTAAATAATTTTCCCTCTAATAATCATTCATGGTCTTTAGATAATTTAGAATTAAAGAAACTAAAAAAATATTTTGGAGAAATTAAAAAAGCCAAAATATAGATTTCTTTGTGATAAAAATGCGTACTAATGGATTAAGTCAAAACGATGTTTATAAAAAATTAAATAACATTTTAATGTTAGATGAAACTTTTTCTTCAGGTAAAATAATTGGTTCTATGTGTACTAAACCACACATCTTTTCTCAAAAAATTTATTCAAAACATCTTGAAAAAAATATTGGGGATCCTGGTTTATTAAAGGGAACATCTAAACTTGAAAAAGATATTATTGCCATTCTTGGAAATTTACTATCAAAATCTAATGCTATTGGGAATGTAGTTTCTGGCGGTACGGAAGCAAATATTCTTGCAATGTGGGCTGCAAGAAATTATTTTAATAAACCTAATTCTGAAATTATTATCCCAACTCATTCACATAATTCTTTTTATAAAGCTGCCGACCTTCTTGGAATTAAGCTTGTTCAAGTGCCAGATGTTCATGGTATTGTTGATATCACTAAGGTCAAAAAGAGTATTACTAAAAATACCATCATGTTGGTCGGAGTTGCCGGAACTACTCCTTTGGGATTAATTGATCCTATTGATAATCTATCTGATCTTGCATCTGATCATTCATTACTTTTACATGTGGACGCATCTTTTGGTGGTTTTGTTATCCCTTTCTTAAAAGACCTTGGTTATTCTCCGCCTGTTTTTGATTTCAAATTACCTGGAGTTTCTTCTATTGCTATTGATTCGCATAAAATGGGTCTTGCTCCTATTCCTTCAAGTTGTATTTTATTTCGTAAACGCAGTTTATTGAAAGGTATAAAAAATGATATTAATTACCTTTCTGGCGGTCATAAATCTCGTTCTACATTATTGGGAACTAGTCCTGGAGCTTCTATTATTTCTTTATGGTCTATTCTCAACCTAAACGGAAGAAATGGCTATGTTAAACTTATTAATCAATGTATGAAAAATACTGATTATTTTTATAATGAGTTAATTAAGATTCCAAATATCTCTGTTGTTTCTAAACCTGTTTTGAATATAATTGGTTTTAAGATAACTAGTTCTTCTCAAACAAAATTCATTAAAAGTATTCGTCAACATGGTTGGGCTATTTCTGTTTTTCCAACACATATTCGTATTGTTATTATGCCACATATTAAACGTAAGCATATTGATAGTTTTATTAAAGATATTAAAAACCTTGTAAAAAACTCTATTTAATTATATTATTATTACTTTTTTGCGCTTGTTTTTTTGACGTAAGTGAATAAATTTTTTCTTTCTGCTTTGGTATGTAAATAATATTTCATTCCCTTTATTTATATATTAAAACTTTGTAAAAATCTTAGTTCAGTAAGTTTGTATATGTGATTTGGTTAATGTAAATGGTTTACATAAAAAAAGTGGAAACAAGAGGCTTCAAGTCGTTTGGAACTAGACCTGTTCATGTAAATTTTGATGGTAAATTTATTGGGATTACCGGTCCCAACGGCTCAGGTAAAAGTAATATTATTGACGCAATTTTATTTGCTCTTGGCGAAAACAAACCTAGAATGATGAGAGTTAATAAACTCAGTGGATTGATCTTTGACGGTGCTGGAGGTAATCCTTCAACTAGTGCAAGAGTTACATTAACTCTTGATAATACCAGTCGAGATATTTCAATTGATAATGATCGGGTCACAATTACAAGAGAAATACGTTCTAGTGGAGATAGCACATATTTATTAAATGGTAAAAAAACACAAAAAGGACATTTATCTGAATTATTAAGCCTTGCCTTGATTAGTTCTGATGGGTTAAATTTTGTTCCTCAAGGTATGGTTACTCATCTAGCCGAACTTAATCCGGAAGAAAAACGATTGTTAATTGAAGAAATTGTTGGGGTTGCTCAATTTGACTCAAAGAAAGAAGACGCATTGAAACAACTAGATGCTGCTGATCGACAACTTGAAGTTGCAATGGCAAAAATCGGCGAAGTTAAGAAAAACATTGATGTCTTAGAAGTACAAAGAAATAATCATCTCCGTTTGCAATATCTTGATCAGGAACGTAATTGGCTAAAATCTATGTTGTTTGTCAAAAAACTTCATGATATTACTAATACAATCGAAGAAAATAATAAATTATTGATTACTCTTTCAGAAGAAAAAGAAAGCCTAGATCAAAAACTAATTCAAATGAACAATAAAATTGACGAATTGGATAAAACCAAACAATCTACTCTTTCAAAAGTGATTGGTGGCGCTAGTGATGAATTATTATCTATACAAATCGAATTAAATAAAAAAACCGACGAATTAAATAATCGTAATGATACAAAAACTAATTTTCATAATGAAATTAAAAAAATAAGCGAGTCATTGCCATATCTTAATGATATGCTTTCTGAAACTATTGATGATATATCTAAAACTAAAATAAAGATAGAAACTCTTTCAAAAACACTTGACAGTTCTAAAAATGATCTAATCCAGTTGCACGACAAAATGAAAACTTTTAATTCAAAAAGAAAATCTTTAAACGATTCTATTCAAGAAGAAGAACAATTATTAACTAATATTGACACACAACTTCGACAATCCTATGATAGGAAAACTCAAATTAATCAATCTTTCTCTACTACTGACACAAACCAATCTATTCTTAAAGCAAAAATTTTAACTGGTGATCAGAAGAAAAAACAAACACAAGCTCTTGTTGATATTATTTCTAAATCTATATTGGACTTGGAATCTTTACAATCTCAAGAACAAAACTCTTTAACTTCTGTTACTAGTTCAAATTCTAAATTAGCATTACGACGTGAGAAAATCGAGTTTGAACTCTCTAAAGCTGTTGGTATACTATCGCGAGCGCATGAAGAAGTCTTAAAGCACGAGTCTAAGGTCGAAGCTGCAAAGGAAATAACTTCTAAACAAAACATTCAATTAAAACTTAAGTTGATTGCACAAGAAAATTCTATTCCTGGTTATTTGGGTGGTGTTGACGATATTTTTACTTTTACTGGCAAGTACAAAACTGCATTACAAGCTGCTACCAAACGATGGTCTAATGCAATTATTATTGAAGAAATGAAATCACTCTTTCAAGTTGTCGAGCTGGTTAAAAGATATAAACTTGGCCGTGTTGCTTTGATTCCTCTTTCTGATATTGTAGGTTCTGAACGAGTTAATGCACCTAAAAATAAGGATATTTTAGGCTCGTTAGCAGATTTTCTAGCCGTCGACGATAAATACAAGGATCTCGCTAATTTTATTTTTGGTGATACTTTACTGGTTTCCTCTGCTAAATCTGGTTATATATGGTCACAAAAAGGGTATCGTACAGTAAGCATTTCTGGGGATATTTTTGAACCTGGTGGTTCTGTTTTCGAAACCGGTAGTGTTTCACCACTTGCTAATTTATTCTTTGATTCTACATCATTCACACAGATTAAATCAAGTGTTAGTAATTTACGAACGTCAATTCAAAGACGTAAAAATGTAATTACGACTCTAAATTCTCAAGTCAAGGAGATGGAATCGGATCAAAATGAAAGAAAATTATCACTAGAGCGACTGAATTCCGAACTTAATAATATGAAAAATATGAGAAATCGTTATGTTGGTGTGATTTCTAAAGGAAACAAAACAAATGATGATTTACAGATAAAACTTAAACAGATTTCTGAATTAAAAATTAAACAAGAACTAGAACTTAAAGACATAGACGATTTAATTATAACCCAAAAAAGTAAACTTGATTCTAAATCTTCTATTCAATCCTTAAAGACTAATTTATTATCTTTAGAAAGTGAAAGGGAAGAGATATCCTCTCAAATTGATCTGTTATCTGACCAAATACGAACTAACGAAACAACACTTGCACGTGACAATGCAAATCTTGAACATAATCTAAAAAACAGGAAAAATGAACTTACTGAAAAAATTTCTAACTTTGAAGATGAATTAAAGGATAAAAAACTATTCCTTACCGAGTGTGATTCTTTATTGCCAGAACTAGAGAAACGTGTTACTGAATTAACCTTAACAGAAAAAAAACTTTCCGACGAATCTCGTAAAATGAAACCAATCATTGATAATCTAGATAAACAAAATAAATTATTAAATAAAGAAAAAGAAAGTATCAACAAAAATATTCTACAAACTGCTTCTAAATATCAAACTATCACAAATGATAATGCAAGATTGACTGATTCAAAACAATCATATCGTGACCAATTACAATTACTTGGTTATGACGAATCTCTAGAATATTTCCCTAATATATCTGCTATTCTAGACGAACTTGATAAAGAGTATAATAGCTTAAAATCTCGTGTGAATTTATTAGCAGACGAACAATATCGTGAAATATATACAGGTTACAAAAATTTTTCACACAGGAAAAATCAATTACAAAAAGAGCGTAATTCAATAATTGAATTTATTAATAGCGTGGATTCCGATAAACGTAAAGCATTTCTAGATGCTTTTGAAAAAATCGATAAAGAATTGAGACATCTTTTCTCAAAACTTACAACAAAAGATAGTGGAATTCATGGAGAAGCTTGGTTAGAATTGGAGAACGAAGATGACATTTTTACTTCTGGAGTGTCTTTGATGGCTCAATTTCCCAATAAAATTGCACGTGAAAGTACAGGCATTAGTGGTGGCGAAAAAACTGTTGCGGCTTTATGTTTAATATTAGCAATTCAAGCTGTGAAACCTGCTCCATTTTATGTGTTCGACGAAATTGACGCTCACTTAGACGCTGTTAATTCTACTAAACTGGCCGAAATAATTAGAGAAAGAACTGTTTATTCACAAATAATTATGGTTAGTTTAAAGGATACTATATTGTCGCGTGTTGATAATATGTATGGTGTCTATCATGAACGTGGTATTACTAAGATACTTACATATCAACCTACAGAAAGCGATGTCAAATATGCTAAAGGAATGCAAATCAAATGAATGATTCTAGTCAATTATCAAAAGCCCCTTTGAATCTATTAGTTAATCCAAAAACTGCTAAAAAAGGAAAACCTTGGGAGGTTGATATATCTGATTTGTTAGATATTTTTTTAGAAAAGATAGTTGAAAAAGATAACCCTGATCTACGTTTATGTGGTACTGTTGCATTTTCTTCTGCTTTACTTTATCGTTTAAAAGTTGAAACATTATTTTATTTTGAGAAACTCAAAGTCCAAAGACCACGTATTCCTCGACAAGGGCCTCCTAGTCTTATTGTTCTTCCATTTCGATATGAATTATATTCTACATCTATAGATGATTTAATCACAACATTAGAAAAAATCCTAGAAGATGTTTCACGACAAGATGCTGAGTTGAAAAAGGAATCAACTTTATTACAACCTGAGCCAGAAGTTGAAATAGATAAATTTGTAATCAAAATAGAAGAATTAGTAGTTGAATTCAAAAAAGATTTGACTAGTAAACTTGCGCAATCTAGTGAACTGCTTTTTACTGAATTAATTCGGAATAAAACATTGCTTGAACAAACCCAGTCTTTTTTATTACTGTTGTTTGTTGCAGTAGAAGGTCTAGTTACTCTAGAACAGATTGAATCTGATAATAACTCAGAAGATATTATGATTCGACGGATGATATAATGAATAGTCAACATGAAACCTTAGATGGTGAAAAAGATAAGAAACTGAAGGCTAGGATAGAAGCTGCTTTATATGCTGCAGGTCGTCCATTGTCTAAATTCGAGCTTGCAAAAGCAGCAGGTATTACTTCTACAAAAAAATCTTCTACCATTGCACGAAATCTTATGATGGATGTTAATTCTACTTTTGATGCCATTCAAATGTTTGAATTAGAAAATGATAGATTTGTTATTCAATTAAAATCTGAATTTACTACTCCTGCACGAAAATTTTCTTCACGGCCTTTATTATCTAGTGCGGAACTCAAGACATTATCTCATATAATGTGGTTCCAACCAATTTCAGGCAAGGATCTTGCAGAACGACGTGGTCAGAATTCGTATCAACATGTTCGTGCTTTAAAAAAATTAGGTTTTATTAAATCTGAACCTTTAGGCAGAACTAAGATATTTACTACTACTAATCGCCTAGCAGAGTATTTTGGTGTTGAAAATGACCTATCAACCGTAAAAGACCAATTAGTCAAGCATGGCGTGAAAATTAAAACCCCTATAATTAAAATTAAACCAAAAGAATAAAATAAAATTATATAATACTAATTCTCTAATATGATGTAATATGGTTAAAACATTAGAAAATTTAAGAAAAAGAAAAACATCTGGTGGACGAGTTAAATTCTCGAGAAATCGACGTGCAGATGAATCAGATTCATTTTCTGTTGATACTCTTTTAGGAGAACGTTCTATACGTGAAAAGACTTCTAGAGGTGGAAATAGAAAGATCTCTTTAGTCTCTGATAATGTTGTGAATGTTGTTGATAAAAATAATAATACCGTTTCAAAGACTACAATTACTCGCGTATTAAAAAATCCATCTAACCGAGATTATGAAAGACGTGGTGTGATAACTAAAGGTGCTATTATTGACACTGAACTAGGTAAAGTAAAAGTTCTTTCTCGACCTGGACAAAATGGAATACTTAATGGAATGCTTATTAATGAATGATCTTCATTTCAACAGCTTTAAATTTAGTTAATTGGGATTTTATAATATGAAATTTCTCGCACATGTTTTTGTTGGTTCTGATCCTTTCCTTCAGACTCTAGTATCTTGGGGTATTGGTATTGTTGTACTTATCATATCTCTTGGTTTTTGGTTTATGTGGTGGTATTTGGGCAAGAAAAATAAATCTTAATCCAAGTAAATACTTATTCTTATCTATAAATTAAATGAATTTACTGGTGTCTTATTGATGAAAGACTATGAAAAACAAATAATCTGGTTGGATTATTTTAATTCTTTATATTCTCGTTCTCAAGGTAGGAGGATTTCTAAGAATCGCTCTATTAAGAATCCTGAATTGTCTGATCTTGTTGAAGCTGCAAAAAGACTTGATCTTAATCCAATTGGTAAAGAAGCTCGTCATCCAAAACGAGTTTCTATTACTTCAGGATATATTTCAATTGATAAGAAAACTAAGAAATCTACAATCCTTCAAGATATTGCAAAGATGTTTACAATTGTTAAAGGTGAAACTCATAAATCTTCTTAAATGATTTTTTATGTTTAATCTTCAAAACAATCAATATATGTTAATTACTGAAGGAAAAACGCAGTTTTACGTTCCTAGAAATAGTATTGACACATCTCCCCCTCCTAGAAACCCTGCGTTTTTTAATACTCTTGCCAAATTCAAACGTGACACTCTTATTACAATATTAAATACTTACGCATCACAATTTAATGAAAAAATTACTTTTGCTGATGTTTTATCGAGTATTGGTGCAACAGGAATGAGAATTGCAAATGAATCTAATTACATAAAAAAAATATACTTTAATGACGCTAATCCAATTGCAATTGACTTTCTAAACCGATCTATTGAACGAAACAATTTTGGTTCATTTTGTGCAACTTCCAATAATGAAGCTAATAAATTTTTATCAAATTTTTCAGGTAAAGAAGATAGATTTGATTTTATTGACTTAGATCCATTTGGTTCTCCTGTTCCATTTATTGATTCAGCTATAAGAGCACTAAAAATTAATGGAATTATTTCGATTACTGCTACTGATGGAGCTGTCCTTTGTGGTGTTTATCCTGAAGTATGTCTACGTAAATATGGAAGTTTATCTCTTAATACTGAATACTTTAATGAGATTGCAATACGAATTCTTTTTTCGACTTTATCCACTATAGCTTGTAGAAATAATTTAGGAGTTGAACCAATTTTTTGTCATACTGACAAACATTATATCAGAGTTTATGCCAAAGTTGTTAATTCTGTCTCTTCTTCTGAGGGTAATCATGGTTTCCTTCAACATTGTATTAAATGCGGGAATCGCAACATCTCTAAACATCCGTATACATCATGTAATTTGTGCGATGCTGATTGTAAGATTGCTGGACCTTTATGGACTGGAAAACTTTTTGACAAGCTATTATTAACTGAATCACTAAAACTGTCTATTAATACAAAATTAACCAAATTATTGGAAATTGCATTAACTGAGGTGTCATTACCGTCCATGTATTATGTTACTGATAAAATTTCCCAGGATCTACAAATATCTTCTTTTTCTGTAGAGAAAATAGTCGAGAAATTACAAAATCATGGGTTCGAAAGTTCGAAAACTGCTTTTAATACAAAAGGTTTCCGTACTAATGGAAATATTTCTGATATAAACAAACTTTTGCTCTAAATGTTATTATTTGAACCCTGTGCAGATCATATATAATTCACTACTTGCACTTCTACTTGCTTTTGGTTTAATCAATTTTACATTTCTAAATTTATTTTTTAAATTATTTTCCAATGTTTTTAACATTGGACCATCAAAAACTTTTAATAAACAACATCCTTCCTTTTTTAAAATCTTCGGCAGAGCATCAACTACTGAAATTGTTAAATCTATTTGATTATTGTGATCAATTTTCCAAATTCCTGATATATTTGGAGCTAAATCTGATAATACTACATTGGCTTTTTTCTTTAAGACTTCTATTATTTCTATTTCTATACCTTTTCGATGTATATTATCTTGAAATATTACAACATTATCTTCTATTTCTTTAATTGGAAGTAAATCCACGCCTATTACTTTTCCATTTGGCTCTACTATCTTTGATGCTACTTGCAGCCAACCTCCGGGCGCAGCTCCTAAATCTATAACATAATCATTTGACCTAATTAGATTATATTTTTGGTTTAGTTGTATGAGTTTAAATGAAGCTCTACTTCTATAACCTTGCTCTTTCGCTAATTTTCTATAATGATCTTTTTTTGCATCATTTAATCGCAAAATACTATATCTACCTGGTAATTATTTTTCTGTTTTACTTTTTCCTATTTCAGTCAAAACCCAATTCTCTATTAATAAACAATTAAATGGTGTAACTACTCCATCTGCTGCGCATCTTTCTTCATCAGGACATGTTATACATGGGATGTTTTCTATTGAATCAACTTTTACTGGAAATTTTACTGGGGTTAATTTATACGTCCATCTTCCTCCTTCTAGTAATTTTTGTCTATCTACAATTCTTCTTTTTTCCATTTTTATTGCAAGTCGTGATCCTTCTCTACTTGTTAGTCCTAATTTCTTCCACAATTCACTTTGTAGTATTCCTTCTTTTCCATTTTCAATTACAATTTCATAAACTTTTGCTGTTAAATCATTAAATTCATCTTTACTTTTTCTTCCACGTTTAACTTTTGGTTCTGGTTCTGCTTGTTTTATTTTCTTTACGACTTCTTTAGAAACTTTACTTTTTCTTCCACGTTTAACTTTTGGTTCTG
>JACAFT010000039.1:0-3585 GCA_013378375.1 Nitrososphaerota archaeon | reverse complement strand
CGAATTATACAAAAATGCAATATTAATAGCTATCAATCAATTAGAACCAGAAATTATATTATTTTCAGGTACTTCAATTGGAAAAGATTTAGCTCCAAGAGTTGCTGCAAATATTAAATACAATCTAGTAACAGAATGCATAGATATTTCAATAAAATCGGATGGATTTGAAATAAAGCGTCCAATTTTTGCAGGAAAAATTATTCAAACATTAAAAATTAACAAAAATGGAATAGTAATTTCCTTAAAAACAAATACATTCAAGATTGAAAGAGTGCAAACCAATGAACCTTCAATAAATCAAATTAATAATAAGATAATAAATGAAAACAAACTACCAATACTAAAAGAGATAATTTATCCACAAAAAGAAACATTAGATGTATCAGAAGCTTCAATCATTGTATCAGGAGGTCGAGGAATGAAGGAACCAGAAAATTTTAAACTAATTGAAGAATTAGCAGAACTACTTAACGCAGCAGTAGGTGCGTCAAGAGCAGTAGTTGACGCAGGATGGAGACCACATTCAGAACAAGTTGGTCAGACAGGTAAGATTGTTTCACCTGACTTGTATATTGCATGTGGTATATCAGGAGCAATACAACATCAAGTAGGAATGATTAATTCGAAATGCATAGTAGCAATAAATAAAGACAAAAATGCTCCAATATTCAAATTTGCAGATTATGGAATAATAGGAGATGTATTTGAGATAATTCCAGAATTGATTAGTGAATTAAAAAAATAATATAATTAAAGTGAATTAGCTCCTTTAATAGAATCCAAAATTAAATTAATTGTAGAAACATTATTATTTTTTATAGAACGTCGTACAATGTTACGAACAAGACTTTGAGAATTTCCGTCAACATTATATAGATTTTCAAATATATCGCAAATAAGTTTAGGATAATCAGAATATAGTCGAGGATTTTCCATATATTTAGGACCTTTTTTGAATTTTTTAATATCAGTAAGTACGTTGTGTTGATAAAGCAGTTTTTCATAAGTAGACAACGATGAATGAGAAAAATCGTTTGCATGATTTGATGATATAAAGGTCTCTGCAGCTGCAATACCTGATGAGATTGCAAGATCAACTCCACGGAATGTATATCCATTATTCAACAACATGCCAGCAGCATCTCCACAAACCAATATACCGTCATTAAATAATTTGGGCATCATATTGAAACCAGCTTCAGGAACTAAATGTGCACTATATTCTAAGATTTTTCCATCTTTTATGAGATTATGGATATCCGGATGATTTTTGAAATTATTCATGAGTGATGAAACTTGAATCTTTTTATCAACTAGATCCACACCTTTAACAACCAAACCTAAAGAAAGAGACGATTTATTAGTATAAATAAAAGCACCTCCACGCAAGTAATTAGTTGGAGAACCTACACAAACTAATGCAGCTCCATTGTTATCAGAAATAGAAAATCTGTCATTAATTATACTATCTGAAAGTTCGATAACTTCTTTAATACCCACGGAAAAATACTCTGAATGAAATTGTTTTCTCAGACCGGCTTTTTTAGCAATAATTGAAGTAGCTCCATCAGCAGCTATAACAAGTTTAGAAGTAATCTCATCATCTCCACTCTTAATTCCAATAATACAGTTTTTATCATCAGTTACTACATTGTCAACTTTGACTTCAGTAAATAATTCAGCACCCATTTCAACTGCTTTATTTGCAAACCATTTATCGAATTCAGATCTAAAGGCAGTAAAACCATGATTAATAGAACTATCAGATGAGAAAGTAGTTTGGAAACTAGCTTTTTCAGTCATAAACATAATACTTTCTCTAGTAACATTTCTTTCAATAGGAGCATCTTCAAGAAAATTTGGTATCAATTTGGATAAAGAATATGGGTAAATTCTACCTCCATATACATTTTTCGAACCAGGTTCCTTACCTCTTTCTAACATTAACACATTATAGTTATTTTTTGCTAAATTGTAAGCGGCAGCAGAACCTGCAGGTCCAGCCCCAACAACTATTACATCATAATCATATGACATTAGTATAGAAATTCTAATTTGGTAAATATTAATATTGTTATAAGCAACGATTAAGTTGGTAAAATCGAATATTAGTGGATATAAAATTAGTTTTTGACAAAGAGAAAATCGATAGAGAATTAATTAAAACGCTCGACGAAATAGGAATTATCAATCCAACAGAAATTCAAGCGAAAGCAATTCCATATTTAATAGAAAAAAAGGACATAATTGCTCAATCAAACACAGGAACAGGGAAAACATTAGCATTTGGCATACCAATAGTCCAAAATATTAAAGAAAAAACTCGAGAAATAGAAGCTCTAGTAGTAGTTCCAACTAGAGAATTATCACAACAAGTAACAAAAGACCTTAAAGAAATAGCAACATACAAACAATTGAGAGTAACAAAAATTTGCGGGGGAGAGTCTCCCAATATACAAAGAGCATCGTTAAAAAGAGGACCAAGTATAGTAGTTGCTACACCTGGAAGACTAATAGATTTCATTGAAAGAAGAGTAATTAATCTAGATTGGATTAAATTTTTAGTAATTGACGAGGCAGATACAATGCTAGAAATGGGATTTATTGACGATATAGAATTTATCATCAGATCTATAAAAAATAAACATCAAACAGCATTATTTTCAGCTACATTCCCTAAACCAATAATAGAATTAACAAAAAAATATCAAAATCAAGCAAAAAGAATTATAATCAATCAAGATAATAAAATTGCAGAAGATAAATTAGAACAATACTATTTGTGTTCAAGTGAAAAAAATAAAAAAGAATTATTAGTGGAATTAATTAATGATATAGAACCTAAAAAAACAATTATTTTCTGTAGAACAAAAAAAGATTCGTACCATATTCATAAACTAATAAAAAATATGGGAGTAAGATCAGTAGTAATTAATGGAGATATGAGTCAAAACCAGAGAGACAGATCAATGAATAGTTTTAAACAAACACGAACAAAAATAATTGTTGCAACAGATTTATTGAGTAGAGGAATACATGTAGAAAATGTTGATTATATAATAAATTACAACGTACCAAAAAATAGAGATTCTTATTTTCATAGAATTGGAAGAACAGCAAGAATAGGAAATACAGGAAAAGCAATAACAATAATCGCAGGTAGAGAAACAAGGGAATTTCATGAATTAAAAAGAAAGATATCTAGTCTAATAAAAAATTTTGAGGGGAATGTAACATACGAAAACCAAATTCCATTAGAGGAAGCCAAATCTAATTCAAGAAATCGAGGAGAAGGTTATGGAGGTGGAAGATCGAGGTCGTTTTCAAGAAATCGAGGAGAAGGTTATGGAGGTGGAAGATCGAGGTCGTTTTCAAGAAATCGAGGAGAAGGTTATAGAGGTAACAGATCCAGTGACGGAGGTAGTAGATCGAGTTATGGAGGTAACAGATCCAGTGACGGAGGTAGTAGATCGAGTTATGGAGGTAACAGATCCAGTGACGGAGGTAGTAGATCGAGTTATGGAGGTAACAGATCGAGTTATAGAGATAGAAGATCCAGTGACGGAGGTAGTAGATCGAGTT
>JACAFT010000038.1:0-3625 GCA_013378375.1 Nitrososphaerota archaeon | reverse complement strand
ACAGTCCTATTATATTTAATACCGAAGTATTCACATTAGGATAGCTTTCTAATATTGCTATTCCTTTGCTAATTGGATATGATCCGATTGTTGGTAAATAAGAAATTAAATACATGCTATCTGCCAACCAAAATAATGCCGCAGTCCATCCTGCAATTCCTGCCAATAACGAACCCAACCTTGCTCTCTTTTTTATGAAATAATATCCAGTTCCAATTATTGTCAACCAAATCAAAGTTGCCGTTCCTGCAATAGGTAACATCATCATTAATCTTTGATCAACAAAATAATGACTAATTCCTATAATTCCTAATATTAATAGCAAATATGAAAGATACATCTCCTTCTTTGTGAATTCATGTTTTTCATCTTCGTAAACTGATAACTTTAACGATTCATCTACTCCTTTTAGTTGAATCGGTATTAATTCCCTTATAGCTTTTTCAGTCATTATTGATTCATCTTTTAATCCTTCTACTAATGGTCTAGCTAACGAAGCTTTGATTGGAGTAACTAGATCTACCCAATATGAAGTGAATTTCAGACTTAGAAATGGTATAATTATCATAATTATAGATTTGTTATTCATTTTTCCGTAAGCTTTCATCATTTCTCTATAATCCAATATATCTGGACCTCCAATATCGAACGTTTTTCCTTCTGTTGCTTTAACATTCAGACTTTCATATAGATATCGTATTACATCGTCAATGTATATTGGCTGTAATTTAGTCAAAACCCATTTTGGACAGATCATTACAGGTAGTCTTTCTACCAGGTATCTCATCATTTCAAAGCCTCCGCCACCTTTACCTAATATTACCGATGCACGAAATACCGTAACTTTTGCCTTGGAAGTCTTTAAGATCTCCCCAACTTCTTTTCTACTTGACATATGTTTAGACATTTCAGAGTCTGGATTACTTGTCAAGCCTCCAACATAAATTATTCTTTTTACATTACATTCTGTTGCAGCGTCTGCAAAATTCTTTGCAATCTTTTTATCAAGCTCCGCAAATTTATCCCAATCTTTTGATTTACCTTCCATTGAATGAATCAAATAATATGCGACATCTACTCCCTTTAGTGCATTCCGTACTTGATTATAATTTGTTGCGTCAGCTTTAATTTTTTCTAAATTATTATGTTCAAAATTATTTAAACTCTCTAAGTTCCTAGACATTAGTCGTACAGACAAGTTCTTCTCTAATAGAAATGACACAAGTTTTTTGCCAATAAATCCGCTTGCTCCAGTTACTAGAATTTTCATTATTTATAATTTAATCTTTCAAATCTTCCTTTAAATCTATGAGATAATTTTTTCTCAAATTATTTCTATGATCTTTGAATATTTTTAATATATTTACATAATCTTTATATATACAACGGCATAATAATTATAACGGGGTTATAAAATGATACCAAATAACATAAAAGAAAATATAATTGGAGAAGATTACGATGTCGCTTAGAATAAATGACGTCGCACCTGATTTTAAAGCAGAAACTACTCAAGGAGAAATTGAATTTCATAATTGGGTTGGAGATGGATGGGCTATATTATTTTCACATCCAAAAGATTTCACACCAGTCTGTACTACAGAACTTGGTGCACTTGCCGAATTAGAACCGGAATTTAGTAAACGCAATACAAAAGTCATTGGACTTAGTGTTGATCCTGTTGAAGATCATATCTCTTGGATTAAAGATATTGCCGAAGTGACAGGTTTCCGTCCTAATTATCCACTTATTGCAGATACAGAACTTAGAATTGCTAAGTTGTACGACATGTTACCTGCTTCTACAGAAGGTAGCTGTGTTGGACGTACTGCTGCAGATAACCAAACTGTTCGATCTGTGTTTATTATTGGTCCTGACAAAAAAATTAAACTTCACTTGAGTTATCCAATGGCTACTGGACGTAATTTTAGAGAACTTTTACGAATCATTGATTCCTTACAACTTACTGTGAACCATAAACTTGCTACTCCTGCAAACTGGACAAAAGGAGATGATGTTATAATTGTTCCTGCCGTTAAAGATGACGAAGCAGTGTCTCTTTTCCCAGACGGTTGGCGAACAGTTAAACCATACATTCGTTTAGTAGCTGATCCATCTACTAAGTAATTAATCGGAGTTGAACAAAGTAATGACTGAAGATCTCAATATCTCCCAAACATTAGATCAAAAAGGATTACTTTGTCCACTTCCAATTATTAATACTGCTAAGGAAATCGCTAAACTCTCGTCTGGTGAAATTCTTAAGGTTATTTCTACTGATCCTGGTGCTCCTGTAGATTTTGAAGGTTGGGCACATACAACAGGAAATATTCTACTTGATAGTATTATAGAGGATACTTCTCCCAAAACCTTCGTATTTCATATCAAGAAAAAGTGATGAATTTGACCGATATTCAATCTGAAAATCACGAAATTAAGAAAAAAAGACTCATATTAGTCGTATCTAAGGGCACTATTGATATGCTTTATCCTGCTCTTGTTCTCGCTACAACTGCACCTGCCATGGGAATGACTTGTGATATGTATTTCACTTTCTGGGGTTTGAAAGTACTAACTAAAGATGGTGTTAATTCTGTAAAAATCGCACCCGTCGGAAATCCTGGTATGCCTATGCCGAATATAGTTGGTATAATACCTGGTATGACTAAGATGGCTTCTACTATGATGAAGAGCAAGATTGAAAAATTCTGGCCTGATGTGTATGCAATGATTAAAATGGCTAAAGACGGCGGCGTCAAACTCCATGCTTGTTCACCTACTATGGGATTCATGGATGTTAAAGAAGAAGATCTTATTCCTGAAGTCGATGATATTGTTGGTGCATCAGCTTTCTTATCTTGGGCTAGTGAACCTGACGCATTAACACTATTCATTTAAGTATTATAAACTAAAATTTATAATGAAAAATATGAAAATATCCTATAAACCATTAAAAGAATATGTTGTTTATAATTTAATTAAACATGATTCACCTGATAATCTAGCTCGACGAACTGCTATTGAATCTCATTCAATGTCATCTCCATCTGTTAAATGGATTGATGGAATTGTCTATAAATTAACTTATCCTGCACAAGCATTTCTATCTGATAATTTTGCCGAACAATTTTTTGAAGGAGTATTGTGGATCGAAGTTGAGTTTGCAGAAATGACAAACTTTACTACTACTATAAATTCTCAACAAGAAAATATTGTTGTTCCTGTAGTTGATAACAGCAACGATAACAATGAAAAGGCATTGATTAATTGGCTTAAAACACGTGGTGACACTGATTCGTAATTCTAATGAATAATAAAAAAGATTTGATTCGTAGTAAACTTAAAACATTACGCAATACTCAATCTCAAGAGTTTATTATAAATAATTCTACAAAAATTAAAGAACGATTGTTCTCACTTTCGGCAATACAAAAATGTAATATTATTGCGTTTTATTCTTCTATTGATAACGAAGTTCAAACACATGATATGATTGATTATGCACTTAGTCTTGACAAACAAGTTTGTTTGCCTAAATTAAATTCCTCTGAGAAAACATTGACATTTTATAAAATTAATTCTCGTGATTCCTTGAAAATAAATTCATTTGGGATTCTTGAACCTT
>JACAFT010000037.1:0-3857 GCA_013378375.1 Nitrososphaerota archaeon | reverse complement strand
TTTAATAGTGACGTGATTAAGGTTCTTTCCATTACTGGTGCATTTAGTGCATTAATCCATGCATTGGATTCATTCATTAACGAATCAACAAACGGCAACACAAATTTACCTAATATAATTATTGACAAACATCAAGCCTTGAAACATTCTGGATTATCTAATCCATATGCAAAATCAAAAGCTTTAGCTAGTTACGAAATGGCTCGACTCGTCGGACGTTTATCTGCCGAGGGAGGCTACAAAGAGAAAGACCGGGAAAAATATCTTTTAGTAGTCAGCGCATCTCATGAATTAATTCGTCAAGCTGCTAAATTAGCCGATGAAGCACGTGAACTTGAAAAAGAAAACGATACTGTTCACAGAAACATTCACGATAGTTCTGGAAAAACTCTTACAAAAAAGAAATTCTTTGATACTCTTTAATTTGGATTACCCTGTCCAAATTCATTGACATCCTGATAATACCAAGCTATGATTTGTTTGTTTTTTAGTATGTGTAAATTTGATCCAACATCCAATACTTGCCATTTGCAACATTCTTCATATTTCCATGCTGACCAAGCATGATTCGAGTCATTGGCTGTATCAAATATAGAATTTACAAAATAAGCGTTAAACTCCGAGTAGTAAGTAGAATCGATATTATCCTCTCCGATTATGTACTGTGTAGAATTGTACATACTAAAACCATCAGGAACTGAGGTCTGGTTAAAATACAACACAGTTCCATTACCAAAATTAATAATTAGATCAAGGTTTATGGAATTATTTCCATCAACTATGGTGTTTTGTTCTAATTTTATACCCTCATTATCTATATACCATGTTATCGAAATTGCAACAACCGCAATTAACACTATGATGGATATTGATCTTGAATTATTCAATTATATTTAGTTTTTTAGTCAGCATGTATATAAATATAGGCACTAGGACTGAAAAAACAGCAAAGTTAGCTATTTGATGTATGATAGAAAAAGGAATTCCAGTAATTATTCTTAATATCATTCCGTCTACACTCTGATAAATTATCAAACCGTCTAGTGCATTCGTCCAAATATCATATACAAATGTACAAACAATCCCTAAAGATCCAAGCAACACGGTTGTTTGAACAGGTTTACCGGTAAACATATCCTCTATTTTAAAATACTTTCTACAAACAGTACCGCTAATTCCATATATCATTTCTCCAAGCATTAAAATTATTATCAAAGGAAATCCTGCTCCTCCTAATGGATTAAGTGAACCATATATTAACCAAGATAAAATCGTTATACTTGCTGCTATTGGAAAACCAAATAAATATCCTGCGAGAAAAATCATACCGTCCATAATTTTTACTTGCGGAAACGCAATTAATGTGTAGTTAGAAGCTACAATTATAGCTGTAAAAATTGAAATTAATGCAATTTCTCTTGTTTTCATTTTTCATTCAAAAATTTGATAACTATGTTCTAACTAGTTTAATATTGTCAACTTCGCCTGAAACTTGTAATTGTCTGATTAATTCCTTAATATCATCTGCCTTTCCATCAACGACAAGAAGTTCTAGACATTTTTTTTCACCTAATTTGTAGTGTAGATGTGATTTCGTTATTTTATCAAAGTCATGTTTGATGTCAGTAACTTTATGTTCTTCTCCTTCTTCATGGGTGACTAGAAGAATGCATTGCATATCTCCGACTAATGCTTCTCTATCAATTTTTTGATTAATCAAACCACGTATTCCTGCACGGATTAATTCAGATCTTCCTGAGAAACCTTCTGAATCTTGCAGTTGATCCATTTCTTCCAAGAAATCTTTTGTAATAGAAATACTGATTATAGGCATAATTAATATCTAGTGTTTTATTAGTTAAAAACTATTAATTATTAATAATAAAATGTTCTAAATTATTAATATTTTAATATTTATTCGTGATAAATGTGAGTATATTATGGGGTCCTTGGAAAAAATAATAGAGTTAGAACACGTTTCAGTCACTTATAATCAGCATGTAGTTCTTGATGACATATCTTTTGCAATCTATAATAACGATTTTTTAGGTTTACTGGGTCCAATTGGTTCAGGTAAAACAACTTTAATAAAAATTCTTACTGGATTGATACAACCTAATAACGGTAAAGTTATTTTTCCATCTAATAATAAACGCCTTAACATTGGCTATCTTCCTCAAAAACTTCCTCTTATTATTAATTCACCGGCAACGGTAAAAGAAGTTATTGATACAGGTCTTTTTTCTTCTTCTTTATTTACTACAAAGGATTCTGAAAAAAAAATACAACAAGTTGTAAAGGATATTGGAATTGAAGATCTAATAGAAGAAAAATTAACCGGCCTTTCTGGAGGTCAAATTCAACTTGTTTTCCTTGCTCGTGCTATCGTTGATAAACCTGATATTGTTATTCTCGATGAACCAATCAGTAACGTTGATCCAAAAACACAGTCTAAGATTTTTAGTATCTTGAGTAAAACAAACACCAAAAATATTCCTATTGTTTTTTCATCACATGATACATTTGCAATAACTAAATTTGCAAATCGTGTAGCATGTATAGATAAAAAACTAGATTTTCATGGAAAGTCTCAAGATTTTCTTAGTAACAAACATTTGAAAGAAACATATGGTTATAATGTAAACGTAGTTTCACATAAAGAGCATGAATAAATAATGTTTGAGATTTTTACCCACGATTATATAGTTAAAGCTCTGATATCTGTAATAATTATTTCATTAACGGCTCCGCTATTGGGTATGTTTGTCGTATCAAGACGTATGTCTTTAATTGGTGATACATTATCTCATCTAGCTTTTGCAGGTATTGCAATTGGAATTTTTTTAAAATTTCTTCCAACACTTACAGCTGTAACTATTTCAATTATTGCATCACTGATATTGTTAAAACTTATACAAAGTGGAAATGTAAATACGGACGCTGCATTGGCTGTATTTTTCTCATCGAGTATGGCTTTGGCCATTGTTTTACTTAGTTTATCTGAATCTGCTGTAAATATCAATGAAATCCTATTTGGGAGTATATTGCTAGTCTCAACCAGGGATCTGATCTTCCTTGTTCTTATTGGTATAGCCACTTTTGCTGCAACCGCTTTTTCCTATAAAAAATGGCTTTTGACTACGATTGACCGAGAAATATCTCAAGTGAATAATATAAACGTCAATTTTTACGATAATGTTTTGATTGTTCTCACCTCTATTCTAATCGTTATATCTGTTCCAATGATTGGGGTACTTTTAATTTCTTCTTTATTAGTTCTTCCAATTTTAATTGGTTTACAAATTACTAATAGCTTTAAAAATACAATTTTTATTTCCATAATAGTATCTTTAATATGTTCAGTTTCTGGAATCTATCTTGCATATTATTTATCTCCTCATCCATTAATTGTTCCTCCTGGTGGGGTTATTGTTTTAATTTTATCTGCAATTTTTTCTATTATAGTTCTGAAAAATTATTTTACAAAACAATAATCAATGCGGGAGGTGGGATTTGAACCCACGAACTCCTAAGAGACGAGGATTTTCAATAAATTACCTGAACCTCGCACCGTTGACCGGGCTGGGCGACCCCCGCATAAATAATTATATTATTTATTATTAAGAAACTTTTTATAAAAATTACATAACATGATAATTTATTATTTTAAAAAATTACTTTCATTTAAATATTGTTATTATGTGCATAAGAAAATTAATTTATATATACATTAGTTCTAGAAATTTTTAGGGAAAGAAATTGGCTACAAAAAAACGTAAAGCAACAAAACGTAAAGCTACAAAACGCAAAGCAGCTCCAAAACGTAAGGCAGCGAAAAAGAAAGCAGCTCCTAGACG
>JACAFT010000036.1:0-4003 GCA_013378375.1 Nitrososphaerota archaeon | reverse complement strand
GTAAACGTCAATAAGTTACCATATTTTTTTGTCTAATTAAAATTCACTGTTGTATGTATAGAACAATATGCTGAAAAGTTGTAATTATATCTACGATCACACCTGATTAGTTGTAATTATACAAGATTCTATCTAGAACTCATTGAATTCATCAGTTATTTTTGGGTTTGATTTTAAGTACGTAATGAATTTTCTTAACTGTCTGATAGTTTTTGGATTTAGGTGATGCTCTACGCCCTCAGCATCTTGATTGGCAGTTTCATTTCCTACACCCAAAATTTCAAAGAATTCTAATAATATGTCATGCTTCTGGCGAATAGAATGTGCAATTTTGTTGCCTTTTTCTGTTAAATTAATTCCATGATATTTTTCGTATTCAAGATACCCTTTTTCATCTAACTTTTGAAGCATTTTTGTTACACTCGGGGGGCTAACATTCATGTATCTCGAGATATCTAATGTGGTAGCATATCCTTTCAGCTCAACTAGCTCTGAAATAATTTCCAAGTAATCTTCTCTCCTTTCCGATTCTTTTTTTGTAGCTTTGTGGGCAGCTTTGATAGACTCTAATCTTTTCTTATCTTCTTTTTTCAATTTCTATAATGTTAAGTCATACTATATAATCTCGTCTCTATTATACATGCTAAATATTTAGTTTGGCTGTGAAACAGTAAACATTTTTGACTTCTACTGTACTGAACTTTACATCAGTCTTTAACTAATTTTCTTTGTAAAATCAAAATATGATTGATCCTTTGAAAAAACACCTTGATAAACTAAAAATCATAGCCGAGTCCGCTAAAAGACGAAATAATATGTATACTGATTTAGCAAAACTGGATAACAGGCAGGCAAAACGTTCTATATCAGCGTTACATAACGCGTCTGCCCCAGGTAAAAAAATTCAAAAAATTGGATTTATCATGTTATGGATACCAGAGCCAACCGGTATTACATGTGCTGTTGGCGGTCCAATGATATTAGCCGGTAGATATCTTGATAAAGTATACAACGGTTCTAAACTCTCTGATATTGCGCATCAAACTAACAATACGGTTTCTACTATTCATGATTTTAAGCGTTCAATCATGTAACATTTCTTTTAGTTTTTAAATAAATTATTATTATCATATTCTATGGCAACAAGAGCTCAAATCATAATTCCAATAGCGGCAGCTGCATTTATTGTCGGAATTGTAGGTGTGTTAGATATTCCGTCTGATGCTAAATTAGAATCAGTTGAATTTCCTATGGGAACAATTAAACTTGATGGTGAAATATTACAGGTGCAAATTGCAGATAATGATTCACTAAGAATGAGAGGATTGATGTTCCAAGAGGAACTTCCGTATGATCAGGGAATGTTGTTTGTTTTTGATAAACCTGATAATCGTCCTATGTGGATGCTTAACATGCAATTCCCTATTGATATTATTTGGTTTGATGTGTCTGGAGATGTTACTAATATTGAAAAGAATGTTCCTCCTTGTCTAACAACTATAGAAGTTGTTACATGTAGAGAAAATGGTGTTTCAGGTGATAATGCTAAATACGTGTTAGAAGTGACCTCTGGCTTTGTTGATAAATTTAATATTTCTGCTAAATCTATTATTGAATTTATTTCAATTTAATTATTATGTTATAGTTAATTTTTTTATTCTAACTGATACTTTTTGGAGAAAAATATCAACAACCTTCGTCGTGTAGCGTAGTCATAATGAATGCAATTTCCTGAGCAAAATATGGTTCACTACAATTTATTACATAGTGGTGTGCATCTATCCAAAACCCGCGGTCATCACAATTAACAATATTTTCAGACATTATGAATCTGATTTTTATTTTAATTTGTGTTATAACACTAACTATGCCTTTTTTGATTCACATATGTATTCAAAAAATTTAACCAATTATTGCACCAATGAAACGTCAGTGATACATTTTATCCTATTAATGCAAATCGTATATAGCGTTAAATTCATTATTTTTTATGATAAAAATCAAACCACTTGACGTTATATTATGGACATTTCGAAGAAACGAAAACGATGTTGTGAACCTCTATAATGTGTTATCACCCGTGATGCAATTAGCTAGTGGTGGTAATATGCTAAATTTTGGTTACTGGGATAAGAGTGATGCAACTCCAATCATGGCACAAAATAAACTGTGTGACTTAGTAGGTAATATGGCAGAGTTAGATTCAGCAAAATCTTTACTTGATATTGGAAGCGGCTTATCATCTCCTGCATTAAGATGGGCTTCGTCATATCCAGAAATCAAAATTGTATGTGTAAATATTAATTATCTTCAGTTGCAAACAGCAAAAAATCGTTTAAAACAAGGAATTTCAAATTTTTCAATTTATGAAATTAATTCTACGTCTACGATGTTACCCTTTCCAAAAAATTCTGCAGACAGAATTATTGCTTTGGAATCTGCCCAGCATTTTAAACCATTCAAAGATTTTATTTCTGAATCGAATAGAATTCTGAAAAAAGATGGGATTTTTACTTTTGCAATTCCAGTTACTGGGGGAAAAAGCAACGTAAAAAATCTTGGAATGTTATCATTTACTTGGCCCTCTGAACACTATGATAAAGATTTCATAATTAGAACAACATCTAAAAAATTTGATGTGATAGAAAAAATGGAAATAGGCTCACATGTTTTTGAGCCATTAACAGATTATTATGTAAAAAACAGAACGAAACTACAGGGCACTATATTAAAACAATATCCATCTTATGTAGAAAACATTCTATTCAAATCATTATTAAAAATGAAAAAGGCTTCACAGGAAAAATTAATTGATTATTTATTAATAAAATGTATTAAAATCAAATAAAGAAGATCAAATTATATAGTCTATATTTTGATTCGTTCGTATTGAATTCTCATACTGAATCTGAATTGTTAGATATTGTTGAAGACATTTTACAATTAGATGCTGCAATGCGATTTGCGGCAATAATCGATCTAGAGGGAAATATTTTGGAAGCAATTATGAAAGAAAAAAAGACATCATTGGAATCACAAAAGATGCAAGAAAAATTCTGTAAGGATGCTGCTACGGCAAGAACTATGCGAGAAGCTTACGATGATTCATTGGGAAGAGTTAGGTACGCTCATACAGAAAGAGAAAATGTGACACAGATTACAGTTTATCCTAAAGAATGCACAATTTTTGTTACAATGGAACCGGAATTAAGTATTAAAAGAAAATTAGAAATCGTAACAAAAATTAAAAAAATGTCTTCTCATCTATAATTTCTATTAAAAACCAATAAATCACTAATAATTAATTTCTATGAATATGTCTAAAAAAGTAATAAAAATTTTAATTGATGAAATGGATGATGGGATGGATGAAAAATTACGAAGTATTGGATATGATGCATTTAGTGTGAAAAAATTACGAGCAAGTGGATTAAAACTTCACACAGATTTTTCTGTAATCAATTATGCTATGGAAAATAAAATGATTCTAGTAACACGTGATACTGAGAATGGTCAGGCATGTGAAGAAAATAATATTCCATGCATATTGCTTGATAATGAAGAGATTTTTAAGATAGTTTTAGGGAAATTGAATGATTATAACTAATTTAATGGCAGAATTTTAAACTACTTTTTTACATAATTATTGATTTATTTTTTTTATTTTTTTTGCTATAATTATTGGCGTCAGTAAAAGTATAGGTATTGTTATGCCGATAAATAGAGTTTGAAGATGGGTTAGTAACACAGTGAATGCAACTGCGCTGGCAGAACCAACAAATACAGCAAAAAATGTACCTGCGCATGTCGGGCAAGCAATAAAGAGACCTGTAATTGCACCTATGCTGCTTAGACCACCGCCTTTTTTTGTAATGGATATAGCATTAATTGCAAGTGAGGTGTTTAGACCCACAAGATATGATACAACTACAACAAGTACTAAGTTAATTGGAATGATCTGTAAACCAACATGTTCTGACAGGTATACAATAATTTCAGGCAT
>JACAFT010000035.1:0-4623 GCA_013378375.1 Nitrososphaerota archaeon | reverse complement strand
TTGTTTCTGGTGTTGGTTCTGGTGTTGGCGCTTCCATGATAGGTATTGTTTCTGGTGTTGGTTCTGGTGTTGGCGCTTCCATGATAGGTATTGTTTCTGGTGTTGGTTCTGGTGTTGGTTCTTCCATGATAGGTATTGGTTCTGGTGTTGGTTCTGGTGTTGTTTCTGGTGTTGGTTCTTCCATGATAGGTATTGGTTCTGGTGTTGGTTCTGGTGTTACAAATGGATGAGGTTCTGCTTCAGTAAATATTTCTGATTCCATTAATAATCCAGAATCAGGTTCGTTTGATTGAAATGCAGGGGAAACACTAGGAGTTTCTTGGGTATTTTCATCTACTGATAAGAAATTCAAAATTTGTGAGATTTCAGCCTTTTCTACGTTATCTTTATCCATCATGTCAACTGTACTTTCACTTGCTCGATGAAAAGTTTCTCGATCGATTTCATCAGTACGATATTGAACTTTTAATGTGCTTAAGAATTTTTCAGTCTCAAGTCTGCTTTTTTCTATATTATCAATTCTATTTTGTAATTTTTCAACGATTGAAATAGAAGATGATTTCAATTTATCAATCTCATTTTCATAATTTTGTTTTAAATCCTGAAATGCATGTTCAGGAATTTCACCTTCTAGTCTTAAATCTTCTAAAACCTTTGTTCGTTTCTTTGCGGTTAATGTATTTTTCTTTAATTTATCAACATCTTCTCGCCATTCTGGCAACAAAATTATAGTCTCAGATTTTCCGTCAATGATAATGCGTTCATGAGAATATTCTTGAAATGAACCAGTTCCATGATCCACACCTAATCCTTTCATATTTCCTGAACTATCTAATGAAAATCCTATAGCATGACCTAAATCACGGCCATAAGTGTCTTTTACGGGTTTTTTTACAAATTTATCTAAAGCTTGTGCATGCATCATACTAATCTTACCTATATTTCTATCAATATTACGGCACTTATGAAATAGTGTAAAATTTTTTGACTAAATTAGTCAAAATATATAACATATTCAAATAGGATAAATTATTGAATGTGAACAATATGAATACAAAATCTATTAAATCCATTATTTCTGATTATTATGAATTAACAAAACCAAATGTCTGGTGGTTACTTGTATTCACAGCAATTGGAGCAATGATTAGAGCTGGGGGAAATTATTCCAATACTAATGAATTATTTATTCCATCAGAAATAATTATCTTAGTAATATTATCAGTTACATTTGGAACTGCCGGTGCAGAAGCAATATCAAATTATATTGATAAAGATGTGGACGCATTAATGCAACGAACAAAAAATCGCCCAATACCATCTGGAAGAATAAAGGCAATAAATTCATTAATTTTTGGAATTATTTTATCATCATTAGCAATTATTTTTTCATATATGATAGATTACAGCAATAATAGTACATTACCAATAGTTACTTTTCTAATGATATTTGGATTATTTGATTATTTAATTGTATACAGTGCGTATCTTAAAAGAAAAAATCTATCAAACATTATACTTGGGGGATTTTCTGGTGCAGTGCCTGCATTAATAGGATACACAGCAATATCAAAAACAATAGTTTTAGAAGGATTATTAATTTCTGCATTAGTATTTATTTGGATTCCAGCACACATATGGAGTTTATCATTAAGATTTCAAGATGATTATTCTAAAGCAAAAATACCAATGTTGCCAACTGTAGTAAGTCTAAAAACATCAATAAGATTAATTGCATTAAGTTCTATAATTTTAGTGATTTTTTCATTAATGTTATATCAAATTGGAACAATTTACTTTATTACAGCTATAATTACTGGAATAATTGTTTTATTTTCAAGTTTAAAATTATTATTAGAACCAACAAAAGAACGTTCTTGGAAATTATTTAAAATATCAAGTCCTTATTTAGCTGTATTATTTTTAGCAATGATAATAGATGTTTTAATTAATTAAAAGATTATAATGCGTTTTTAATTGCATCTCTTAATTCTTTGTCAGATTTACCTTCAGGATTAATACCTAATTCTTTAGCAGCTTTTTCTAAATCAGCTCTTGATCGAGATTCTGAACCTGAATTTGATGATGATTCATCAGTTTTGCCTTTTTCAAATTCTTTTTTAGAACGTCCCAAAGAACGAGCTAATTCAGGGAGTCTTTGTGCTCCAAATAATAACATTATAATTAATGCCATTATGATAAGTTCAGGTCCGCCAAGACCTGGAATTATTAACGACTGAAATGTCATACTGGGTATGATATATCATCAAATTTAGTCTTTACTAACTAAATAAACTTCTATTCTTTGGCATAATCAATGATTTAGAAGTTTTTTTGCTAACATTATAATTATATCCACGAATCAAGGCAACAGGAGTATTACTTGTTTTACATAACAACAATTCAGCGGCAGACGCAAGTTCATCAGCAATCGCAATAGATGTAACATTAATTTTTCTACCATAATTATCATTTTTTCCTTTATAATTTAACAAAGGCGATAAACCAGAAACTCCAATAGCAACATCAATTTGCCCTGTTCTAAATGGACGCCCAAAAGTATCTGAAATAATCACAGAAATTTTTATTTTATATTTTTTTTCTAAAAATAAGCGAATTTTCTTTGCAGAATTATCCGGATTTATAGGAAGTAAACAGAAATAATTAATTGGAACATTTGATTGATCAATACCAGAATTTGCACAAATAAAACCATGATGAGTTTCAGTAATAACAACACCATGTTTTTTCTTAATAATTCTTTTACTTTCATCTAAGATCAATTGAGTAAGTTTTGCATTTTTATGAATTTGTTTTGATAATTTAATTGCTCGATTTGAAGGAATAATACTATTCTTATGAATTAATCTATTTTCAGCTTTAGATATAATTTTTTGTGTAATAACAAGTACATCTTTATTTTTTAACTTAATATTATTTTTATCTAATGAATTGGATATCAAAATAGATATATTAGAAAAAGAAGTTACTTCAGGAATATTAGGAAGGGACCGAATAATTATTTGGTCGTGTTTTTTTGGCATAAAAATCAGTTAAATTTTGAGTCGCGTGAATCAATAAATGATTGAAGAGATTGATTATTTAATTTCTTTTTAATTGTTTTATTAATATCTAATACGACCGATAGACCTTGAAAAGTTAGAGCTGAATACAACTCAATCATTGAAGCCCCACAATTAATCAATTTCCAAGCATTTTCTCCATCATTGATCCCTCCACATGCAATAATTGGTAACTTTGGCATAATTTGATGTATGTTTTTTACTAATTTTTCAGTATATGGAAATAAAGGATTACCACTTAATCCTCCATATTGATTATTAAAATTATCAATATTTCGAGATTGAACATCAATTGATAAACTATTATTAATTACAATAGCGTCACCTCCACGTTCATAAAATGTTTTTATAATATTTGATTTATTATTCGATTCTTCCATAGTAGGAGTCAATGTTGAATAAGGAGATATTTTTAAAATTTTTAATTTATTTGGTGCGTGGGAATTCAATAAATCAATAATATTATTCGTTATATCAATAGTTTGAATTTTCTTATTAAATTTTGTGTTGGGAGAACTTCTACTATCTTCATAACCATCTACAAAATTATGAGTTTTTTGAATAATTTCTTTTGAATTATCTATTAGTGAGTCAATAGTTTCATCTTCAGATACACCAGAAAAACTTAGAATTAATTTAGATTTATTATTTTTATATTTTGAATAATCTTTAAGCAGTTCTAAACAATAATCTAAACCTTTACTGGGATAACCTTGTGAATTAAGAATGGATTTATCGTTATTATTAATAATTAGTCGTTTTATGTTATTTTTTGGATCTTGCTTATTTCCATAATTAATATTTCGTAAAATAGTTCCAGCAGTAACTAAACCAAAAATATAAGAATTGGGTTTAAGTAATTCACAATTTTTATCAAAACCAGAAGCAAGACCAACAGGATTTGAAAATTTAGAATTATTTATAGTAATTTCTAATAAATTATCATGTTGAAAATAATGTGAATATTTTTTTAAACTATTTGACAAATAAATAAGATGTTTTTTTGCTACTTCATGAATAACCTCTTCCTGTGATAAAACGTCAGTATTTGTATATCTTAAATATAAATAACGTCGATAAAAATTATACAAGATTGGATTCAAACTTGCATTAACAAGATTAAACCGCGTCATGATGTATATTTAATATAATGATTTCTTCTAATTAAATCTAATAGACAAATATTACATGATTTTCATTCATTAAAGCAGAAACATCGTCTTTTGAAATTAATTTAATACCATTATCAAGATCTTTAGTTTGTATATTTCTGTCTTTAATATCCTCAAGTATACCATAAACATTTCCTCCAATTTGCTTAGAAATCCATTCCCATGACGCATGATACTCTGAATCAGAAAATTCATTCTTCCAATTTAATGCGACTAGATAATCTACTGCGTCATTTCGCAATAAAAATGATAGTTTCAAAGCACCTTTTGTGCCAACTAATAATGTAATTATATTAGGATCAACAGAATCAGTAGTTAATAACGTAGGTTCGGAATATATAATCAATACTTTCTGATGAAATTCCTTA
>JACAFT010000034.1:0-4879 GCA_013378375.1 Nitrososphaerota archaeon | reverse complement strand
CAGGACGCCTCACGGCACGAGCTGTCGACGGCCATGCGCCTCCTCTCAGCTTGTCTGGTAAAGTCTTCAGCTTGACCTTCACCCTGCTGTCTCTCCTGGTAAGGTTCCCGGCGTTGACTCCAATTGAACCGCAGGCTTCACCCCTTGTGGTGCTCCCCCGCCAATTCCTTTAAGTTTCAGCCTTGCGACCGTACTCCCCAGGCGGCAAGCTTAACGGCTTCCCTGCGGCACTGGATTAACACGTGGCTAATCCATCACCTAGCTTGCATCGTTTACAGCTGGGACTACCCGGGTATCTAATCCGGTTCGCTACCCCAGCTTTCATCCCTCACCGTCGAGCGCGTTCTGGTGGACCGCCTTCGCCACTGGTGGTCTTCCACGGATCAGAGCATTTTACCACTACCCGTGGAGTACCGTCCACCTCTCCCGCCTCCTAGTTTTGTGGTATCTCATGCAGTCCAATTGTTAAGCAATTGGTTTTAACATAAGACCTACAGAACAGGCTACGGATGCTTTAGGCCCAATAATCGTCCCGACCACTCGGGGAGCTGGTATTACCGCGGCGGCTGACACCAGACTTTCCCTCCCCTTATTCAATAAACTACTTACACTTATCAAAAGCTACATTCAGCATGTTGCACTCGGATTAACCTCGTCGTGCTTTCGCACATTGCGAAGTTTTCGCGCCTGCTGCGCCCCGTAGGGCCTGGACCCTTTTCTCAGTGTCCATCTCCAGGCTCCTTCTCTCAAAGCCCGCACCGGTAATAGGCTTGGTGGGCCATTACCCCACCAACAACCTGATCGGCCGCAGTCCCATCCTAAAGCAATAAATCAAACATGTTTGAAAAATCCTTTATATCATAAACCATTCCAGAAAATATGACTTATCGCGTATTAGTCCCAGTTTCCCGGGGTTATACACGTCTCTAGGGCAGGTTGACCACGTGTTACTGAGCAGTACGCTACACTTCTCACATAGTTAAGAAATGTTCAACTAGCATGGCTTAATCTCTATCCGATAGCAGTCGGGTCCGGCAGGATCAACCGGATTCATTGGGAGTACAGTTTTAATTTCTAAAACAAAATAGCATGTATCAGATTCAATATTATTGAATCATCATTCATTGTTTGCGAATCTGGAGGTCGTAATTTCATAGCGTAAGCAAATTGCTCTACTCTACCACGACGCCGCCAAGCGAAACGCAGGAACAAAACTGCGTGTATTTAAGATATAAACTTGTTGATTAGAAAGAATCAATGCTATTAACTAACTGATATAGATCATCGTATGATTTTTTATTGGATTCGATTTGTTTTTGTGCTTTTTTTATTATTTTTATAAATTGATCAGAGTCTTTATTTGAAATTATTTTTTCCAATGAATTAACGTTTAGTATAAACTTGTCAAGGATTTGATCAAAATAGTCATTACTCAGTTGTAAAGAAGAAATAACTTCCGGTGTGTCATGAAAAATACCGGAAGCTAGTAAATATTGAATGGTAAAAGACGTTCCAGATGTATCTTTTAGTTCTGAAAGATTTTCTAACGATAGAATTAAAGACAAATTTAAGAAATACACCAAAGATATCACATATGCCATAAATTTATCGTGTTCACGAACATTACAAATTAATAATTTAGAATTTGGAAACAATTCTCTAAAAGCACGTTTTTCTGCAGAACTTGATTTTATAGGCACAAGAAGGTATTTCTGAGGTTTAAATATATTAGCCCCTGGTCCAAACAAGGGATGAATACTCAAAAATTTAGAATTACTGGTTTTGGATAATTTCTTCATATTAGAAACAATTTGTTTTTTAACAGAAGAAATTTCAATCACAGTATTATTCTTATCAGAATATTTTATAACTTGATTAACTATTTGATTAGTAGATTCAATAGGAACACTAACTATCACTATATCAGAATTTACAACACAATCTTGAATTGAATCAAATATTTTATGTTTAGATTTATTTTTCTTTTGTTTTTTTAATTTTCTACTATAAAGACCAATACTAAATCCATTTTCAGAAAAATATCTAGCAAACCAATCACCCATATTGCCACTTGCGCCAATAATTCCAATATTTTGTTTGGTTTTAGTTTTTGTGTTAAATTTTTTAAGATGGTCTTTTTCCCTAGATATAGTTTCTTCAATAATTAGTTTAAGAAGAGTTTTACTAAAATTTTTATTGATTTGAAGAAGATCAGATTGATTTTGAATTGATTTATACAATTTACGTTCTTGAATTGGATCAACTAAAGGTAAATCAAGACGGTTTTTTATAGTGGCTATTTCTTTACCCAATTCAAAGCGTTTTGATAATAATTCAAGAATATCCTGAGTAACAACTTCTAATGAATTTCTTAATTTCAATAATTTTTCCTTATCATTCAATAATAATCACATTTATAAAATTGAAGGAATATGACCTGAACGCAAACCATGATCTGCAATAACTAATGCGGCGACATTTTCAACAATAGGAACTGCACGGGGTAAAACACAAGGATCATGTCTACCCTTAACAACAAGTTTCTCCGCTTTCTTGGTTTTAAGATTAAAAGAAGACTGTGTTTTTGAAATTGACGACGGAGGTTTAAATGCCAAACGAAAGTCAATAGGCATACCATTTGAAATACCGCCAAGAATACCACCAGAATTATTTGTTTTTGTACGAATTTTATTTTTCCGAGCAACATATTGATCATTGTTTTCAGATCCCAATAATTTTGCAGATTCAAAACCACGACCAAATTCTACGCCTTTAACAGCAGGTATAGAAAACATAGCACGACTAATTTCAGAATCAAGAGCAGAAAAGATTGGCTCTCCAAGACCAACAGGAACATTAATAATTTGACATTCAATAATACCACCAAGACTATCGCCTTGCTTTTTCGCTTTAATTATTGCATTAGACATTTTTTTTGCAGCTTTCAGATCAGGACAACGTACTTCATGAGAATATCGATTCTTTTTTGCAGATTTGAAATCAACAGGTAAGGAATTAATTTGACCAATTTCTTTAACATAAGCAATAATTTCTGTGTTAAAACATTTATCAAGTAATTTCTTAGCAACAACACCTCCCATAACAAAACATGCAGTAAGTCGAGCAGAGAAATGTCCACCTCCACGAGAATCATTAAAGCCACCGTATTTTTCCCAAGCAGTAAAATCAGCGTGTCCAGGCCGAGGAGTTTTTAAAATATTAGCATAATCTTTTGGTCTTGTATCTTTATTATGAATTATCATAGAAATTGGAGCTCCAGTAGTAAAATCATTATGTATACCAGAAAGAATTTCAACACGATCTTGTTCTTTTCTTTGAGTGGTAACTTTTGACGTACCAGGTTTTCTCAAATCTAATTCTTTTTGAATTTCTTGAGAGGTTATTGATAAACCAGCAGGACATCCATTAATAACAGAACCAATAGTTGGACCATGACTTTCTCCAAATACAGTAAGGATAAAACGTTCACCGAGAGTACTCCAAGTCATTAATTAAACACCAACCTGCCTGACAATGCACGTATATCTTCAATAAAATTAGGATAAGAGACGTCAATACTTTTTAAGCCAGAAACTTCAACCTCTTCAGAATTTAATCCAATTAATGAAAATGCCATAAATAATCTATGGTCGTCATAAGAATTAAGCTTACAGGATTTAATAGCAGTCGGAGCGTCTATAATTAAACTATCTTCAGATTCCACTACATTAGCTCCGGTTTTACTTAATTCAGAAGCAACAAGTTTCAAACGATTTGATTCTTTATATTTAGTGTGTCCAATTCCTGTAATTTTAACAGAATTAGAAGAAATCAAGGATAAAACAGAAACAACAGGTAATAAATCTGGACAAGAAGATAAATCAAAGGTTCCTCCATTAAGAGTTCCCTCTGAAGAAACAGTAAAGGATGAATTATTAGAATTTGTTTCTACTAATGCACCCATTTGAGAGATAATATTCAATATATTTCGATCGGCTTGAGGTAAATCTTGTCCATCAATAATTACAGTCACCTCTCCATTAGAAAGCAATGCCCCAGCAAAAAGAAACGCAGCAGCTGAAAAGTCACTAGGAATATTAATTTTCTTGCAAGAATATTTACTTGGTTCAATTTTAAACATATTATTAGTTCGTGTAACAAGTCCACCGAATTTATTGATCATAAATAGAGTAGAATCGATATAAGGTCCTGAAACAATAGGTTCGAGTAATTTAATACTAGTTTCAGTCTCTGCTCTGGAACACGAGATCAATAAAGATGAAATAAATTGAGAAGAAACTGAACCGGAGATTTCAGTATTGCCTCCTTTAATTCCTCCACCTTCAACAACAATAGGAGGAGTTCCATCATTATCAAGAGAGTGACAAGAAACTCCTAAATCATTAAGAGAATTTATCAAAGGAGTCATAGGTCGTTTTTGTATACTATCATCTCCGTTAAGAATAACCTCCCCCCTAGGAACGAGGGCAGAAATAGAAGTCAAAAAACGCAAAGTAGTTCCAGAATTTTCTACATTCAATTCACCAGGATTTGATAAAACTGAAGGAGGTGTAACGTCTATTGTAGACTTTAAGTCTAGAATTTGCGCACCAAAATTAATACAAGATGTCAAAGTTGCTCCCGTATCACGAGAAAATAGTGGATTAACAATACTAGTGGGTGAATCAGACAATAATGATAAGCATAATGCACGATGTGTATAGCTTTTACTACTTGGAGGTCGAATTGTTCCTTTAAGTTTAGACGATTTTATTATTAAATTATCCACAAAGATCACATTCCTTTATCGTTATTTATTTTAGCAAATATAACATTACCACCAAGACTTTTCCAAGATTCCAATATTTGAGATTCATAT
>JACAFT010000033.1:0-5013 GCA_013378375.1 Nitrososphaerota archaeon | reverse complement strand
TTCGCCATGATAATCAGTATTGATTGTTGTAATAGTGATTTCATCAGGTAATTCAGCTAATGGTACAAATAGTACAAAGTTTGATGATGAAATTGTATTTTTATCTGGATTATAGAAACGTGAATCAGAATAAGATTCAGGTAATCCTAATTCTTTTGCAGAAGTACCCTTTTCTTTTAATTTAGAAAGGATTGAGTTGAAATCCTCTTCAGTTTTTGGAAGATTGATTACTGATCTAATCTTAACATTAGGGATATTACGACCGATTTTATCAAATCGAGATTGGATAATCTTTCTGAGGTCAAGCATTTCTTTGTCATCTAGATCGAAGAAGTTAACATCAGTAGTTAGATTGAGATATGGTGCATTTCCTTCATGTCGGTATTGAACACCAGCACATAGGTAGTCACGAGTTAAGGTAGCTGTATCGTCAAGAATTTCAAATGCCTTTAACCAAGCATCAGCTTCAGCACAATCTATATCGGCATCAGTTTTAGATAGACGTGTAACTAAACGTTCTGCTCTACCCATGATGATTGTATTATTTGAATTAATAACTGCACCAGTCATTGGTTGAAAATCTTTTCGATCACGTAATACAATTTCTCCACGATCATTTGTTCCAATTTGTTGGAAGTTTGGATAAATTTTTAACCAAACGCCAAATTTAGGGGTTTGATCATTCCAAAGAGTACCAACTGGAAGTTTTATACCAGCAAATTCTTTTCCTCTTGTTTTAGCAAGATTAATAACTTCATTAGGAATTAGGTATTGAGCAGTAACGGTTTTCATATCATCACTCATAACACGATATCTTACTCCAAAGTTTTTAACGGGATTTCCCTCTCTACTCATTTTGTTTTTATCAAGGGCTTGTTCATCGACAAATATAATAGATCCGTCATTAAGACGAACTACCATGTCAGTATTGTTTTTATATTGTTCTTGAATATAGTCTTCAAGATTTAATGTAATATTTTGACTCATATTAGTATATATAATTGAAAATTAGCAATTAATAAACTCTTTACTGGAAAAATTAATCTCTTATACTTTCTAAGGTACTAACGGCACTCCAAGTAGTTACTCGTGAAAATGAAGGCATATTAGGATCTTGTGAAACATCGTCCAGCATACTAATTGCATTTGCAGCCCGAACGCCAATACTTAGAGAATCATCTTTTAACACATCAATAGTATCTTTGATCAATTTTCGAATATTCCTAGGTGTATTTGTACTCTCAGAGACAGATAACAGGATAGCTAATGCCTTGTTTAACAGCTCTTGATTTTGATCTGATTTTTTGGTCATAATTATACACACATAGGTAATGTAATGGATTGTAAAATATGTTATGGGCCACGGGAGATTTGAACTCTCGACCTTTCGATATCTGAAGGAATTATCAGTCGAACGCTTTAGTTGTAATACTCTAACCATACTGAGCTAGTGGCCCTAGTCCATTTCTTTACCAATCATTTATATAAATAGTAATTTTTATAGAAATTTGTATTAAAAAATTATATAACTATAGTAATGTCTATTAAGCGGCAAATATATGAAAAATATGCTCATGACAGAACAAGTTTCTTTTGATTATAAAAAGTATGATTTTAAGGATTCTACGAAAAATTACGTCTACAAAGGAAAAAAGGGATTATCTGAAGATATAGTCAAAATGATCTCTGATAAAAAGGACGAACCAGAGTGGATGAGAGAATTTAGATTAAGATCGTTTAAACTATTTAATGAAAAAGAAATGCCTGCTTGGGGAGCAGATTTATCACAAATTATATTTAACAATATTTACTACTACGCAAAACCAACAGACAAACAAGCAAATAATTGGGAAGATGTTCCTGAAGATATAAAAAATACTTTTGATAAATTGGGAATACCTGAAGCGGAAAGAAAATTTTTAGCAGGAGTGGGAGCGCAATATGAATCAGATGTGGTTTATCATAATTTAAGAAAGGACTTAGAAGAACAAGGAGTAATTTTCTATGGAATGGATGAAGGATTAAAGAAACATGAAGATATTGTAAAAGAATACTTTGGTAAAATAATTCCACCAGAAGATAATAAATTCGCAGCATTAAACAGTGCGGTTTGGAGTGGAGGGTCTTTTGTTTATATCCCAAAAGATGTTCACGTAGATATGCCTTTACAAGCATACTTCAGAATAAATGCAGAAAACATTGGTCAATTCGAAAGAACATTAATCATAGCAGATGAAGGAAGTTCAATACATTATATTGAAGGTTGTACAGCACCTGTTTATTCATCAGAATCATTACACTCAGCAGTTGTAGAATTAATTGCAAAGAAAGGAGCTAAAATTCGCTATACTACAATACAAAATTGGTCAAGTGATGTTTATAATCTCGTAACTAAAAGAGCTCATGCGTACGACAATGCAACAGTAGAATGGGTCGATGGAAATATTGGTAGTAAAATAACAATGAAATACCCGTCAGTGTACCTATTAGGTAAGGGTGCAAAAGCAGAAATACTGTCGTGTGCCTATGCAGGAAAAAATCAACATCAAGATTCAGGTGGAAAAGTAATACACCTAGCTCCAGATACATCATCAAAAATTATTGCAAAATCTATTTCAAAAGATGGTGGCAGATCCAGTTACAGAGGATTATTACACGTGGCTAAGGGTGCAACAAATGTAAAATCAACAGTCAGATGTGATGCTTTGATTCTAGACGATGACTCTATTTCAGATACTTACCCATATAATGAAATAATTGAAGAAGATGCAACATTAACACATGAAGCAACTGTCGGAAAAATAGGAGAAGATCAACTATTTTATTTAATGTCAAGAGGATTAACTGAAGACGAAGCAACTAGAATCATAGTACTAGGATTTTTTGAGCCATTTCTAAAAGAACTTCCAATGGAATATGCAGTCGAATTAAATAGACTAATGGCATTGGAAATGGAAGGATCAGTAGGTTAACAATAGTAAAAGCGAGAAAAATATGCAGGCAAAAATTTTTGAAGACATTTCAATTGATGTAATCAAATCTATTTCAAAATTTAATAATGAACCAACTTGGATGTTAGAATACAGATTAGAAAGTTTAAGGAAATTTCAAGACTCTCCAGTAGAAAAATCCAACCTATTTACAAAATATAGTGAATTTCTTACAGGATTTGATTTAGAAAATATTGAATTAAATAAAAAGAGAGGTGATTTAGAAATAGAAACAGAACACAGAGGAAGAAATATTGATTTCTTACAAGTTGACGATCAGATAATACAAGGAAAAGAATACAACAATACAGCAGACAAGAATTTAATATTGACAGATATTTCAAGTGCAATTAAAAAGTATCCAGAACTTGTCAAGAAATATCTTAATAAAACAAATAGAGATAAACTCGAATACCTCGCTGACGCATTATTTAAATCTGGGATTTTTTTCTATGTTCCAAAAGGAACAAAGATTTCGGAAACAATTAGATATATCAATAGACAAGAAAGTTTGAATCAAGGTATTTTTAACAAAAACATGATAATATTAGAAGATAGTTCTAACTTGAGTTTATTTATTGAACATTATTCATCGTCTAAACATACGAAAAACGATAAAAACATTTTTGGTTATTCACAAGATATTTTTGTTGAGAAAAATGCTAAACTAATGCTTAGTGAAATTGAACTATTTGGTAATAATATAATTTCTTTAATGAATAAAAAAATAGAAATTAAAGATGGTGGAACCGCAAATTTAGCTAGTGGATATTTAGGTGGCAATATTACTAGAACAAAAAGTTATTCACATCTAATAGGAACAAATTCGAGAGTTGATGACTTGCACATTGTTATCGGTACACAAGAAGAAAAACATGATCTCATAGTAAGTGTCTATCACTCAGGTACAAATACAAAAGGAGTTGTAGATGTAAAAGGAGTAATGAGTGACAGAGCACAAATGACTCTCAAGGGTATGAACAAAATTGAGAATCAAGCTCATAATGCTGATACATTTTTAGGAGGTCATGCAATACTATTGGGAGGCGAAGCTAGAGCAAATATAATACCAGGATTAGAAATAGATAATCGAAATGTAAAAGCAAAACATTCAGCTGCAGTAGCACCAATTGATGAAGATTTGTTGTTTTATCTACAATCCAGAGCACTTGATAAAGGAACTTCCATCAGATTAATTATAACAGGATTTTTAGAATCCATTGTAAAAAGAATTGAAATCCCTTCGGTCAAAGAGCAAATTACAGAGATGATTGAATTTAAATTTAATAATATGTCATTGCAAACATCAAAAAAATTAATAGAGAAAACAGTACCTGTGAAAGGTAAATTTGAAAAAGTATGTAAAGTTACAGATATTCCTGTAGGAACGATGAAGAATTTTGACTTAAATGACAAAAGTATACTTATTTCCAACATACAAAATAAAATATTCGCAACAGGAGGGCAATGTACTCACCAAGAGGTCAATTTAGAAGATGGATTTATAACAGGAATGGAATTGACATGTCCTGTGCACTTATCTAAATTCGACTTAAATACAGGACAAGCAATTAACCTTCCTGCAGTAAAAGAATTACAAATATATAATGTTAAAATAGAAAATAATGAAATATATATCGAAATAGATTAAATATATTTTATAGAATTTAATACAATCAACTACAAGTAAAAATAGGGCCGGTAGTTCAGCGGTAGAATATCCGACTTGCATGTTATATACCAAGATCTCGGAAGGTCGAGGGTTCAAGTCCCTTCCGGTCCATAAAGATTATTGAAAATTTTACAACAGTATTATAAAGAGTGAAATATATTTAGTATATTGAATAAAATATGGTTAAAAAAACTAAGGTAAAGAAGAAAGCAACGAAGAAGAAAGCTGCTCCAAAACGTAAAGCTGCTTCAAAGAAGAAAGCTGCTCCAAAACGTAAAGCTGCTTCAAAGAAGAAAGCTGCTCCAAAACGTAAAGCTGCTTCAAAGAAGAAAGCTGCTCCAAAACGTAAAG
>JACAFT010000032.1:0-5252 GCA_013378375.1 Nitrososphaerota archaeon | reverse complement strand
CTGTAAGATCAAGAGCTTCTTTTGGTAAATCAGATTCGTCAATTGCTTCTGGATTGTACATTTGTACGGTAGGAATGGCTAGAACAGAAATCCAATAGTCGTTATAATGTTTGTATTTTGACAAGATTGAGTTGTCAAAATTATGTGGAGAAAGTATTCCTAGATTTTCCATTTGTAATATCGGTGCAGTGGATGCAATTAATACGTCTGCTGTGTCTTGTCCTTTTTTAGTCTCATCCATAACGGCTTGTGCCATAGGTGGAGGAGTTCCATAAACATACCTGCGATTAAAATTTAATTGGATGTTTGGATAATGTTCTTCGAATTTTTTTTGCCATGGTTCAAATTCTTCAACTTCAACAGTGCCATATATAGTAACTTTACCACTAATGTTGCTGTCGTTTGTAGTTGACAAATTGATTCAGGTTTACTTTGTAACTACGGTTTCGTAATGAATGGTATCCAACATTATACGGTGTAAATCGAGTTTGAACATATAGCCATCCATAAGTAAATCTTTGTCTGCTTCAGTTTGCCCATATTTTTCGATAAGATTTATCATAATATTTCCGTGGACTTCATCTGCTTCCTGGTGAGCACTCCAAAAGTGAAGTGAGTTTTCAGGAATGTATGAATAATGTTCCTTAAACGCCTTTAACATTCTGGCCATTTTATATGGAACAGTATACTCACTGACTGAAGCACCCACACCCCATTGAAACGGGTGTATTCGTGCAGCATGTGTGTAAGCATCTACTGCTATCTTTATCGGTGCAAAGACTTTTGCGTTGGTAACTTCGTCTCGGGTTAATCCTAAACCTTCGCAGAAATCTAAAAACATATCTGGATGAGATTGTTCATCATCAGATCCTGCCTCCTCTTGCAATTTCTCCAGCCACATACTTTTTGCGTCTTTATCATCAGGTAATTTTGCAAATACGTTTGCGTCTTTCGCTGGAATCCCTGCATGGAAATAGTAACGATTTTGTGCCCAAACTTTTAATTGATCCTGTGAAAGTTTTCCAGTAAGGAAAAGTTCTTGCCATGGATGCTCGTTTGGATATCTTTGCTTTCCAGCAGCTAATATTTCATTAAATAAATTTGATTTTGTGTCATCATACTGTGGGATTTGCATATTATACGTGTAATTTTAAATTTAATATAAAGTTTGTTAGAATAATTTGAATCAGCTAAAAAATTTTATAAATTGAATACCAAGAAACAAGAAACCAACAGCTAAAATAACTGATGCAAAAATGTAAATGAACGCATCTGATATTCTATTTTTCATCACAAGGTCTAGTACATCTAATGAAAATGTACTGAATGTAGTAAATGCTCCAAGAATTCCAATTGTTAAAAATTTTTGTGTGGGTTCATTGGATATTGAAAATAAATTAAAGCTTTCAATTGTCATGCCCATCAAAAATGAACCAATTATGTTAATAATTAATATACTCCAAGGAAAATTCGTGCCAAATATAATTGAAATTTGATTTCCTAAAAAGTATCTAAATAGTGCTCCTAATGCACCACCTAAAGCGATTGCAATTATGGTAATCAATGTTATACCAATAATTTTATGTGTATTAAGATTTCAACCAAGTTATAATTTCTTCATAAGCATTATTATTGTAATCAAATGGAAAAGTTACTTCACTTCTTGTGACAAGTAGAGAAGTATCAATATTTCGTATAATTGAATATGTATCTGGAAGGTGTTTAAACAAATTATCATTATCAAGAGATGTTAAATCAGATTTTGTAAAAACAATACAAAGCGGTATAGAATATTCACGTAATTGACTAATAAATTGACTGTAATTCGTATCAAGATTAACAAGGGAATCTTTATCTTGCATTACCTTACCGACTCCAGAAGCTTTAATAATTTGGTCAGTATCAATTAATAAAATAATTTTTTTACTTTTTATTATATCTGAAATTTTTTTGTTTAATTTATGTTTAGTTTTTAATGTATCACCACTCTTTGAACGACCTGCAAATTTAATAGATGAAATTAAGTCGTCTAATAGATTCGTAGTAAAGATAATATTATGAGTTCTAATAGGTTTGAATAATTGTTTTTTATTATAATGTAATGTAAGGCCGTGTTTAATATCAAATTTTGAAGATGGGAATTTGTCGTTATGAAGGTCGTTTAGGGATTTATCTATATCATTTGAAGAGTCAAAAATAAGTTGTAATTGTGGTTTTTTGATATTATTTTCATTTACTACACAAGTTTGATAAAGTAATGATAAGAAGGTTGTCAATCCGGCGTTTTTAGTACTTACAATTGCATGATTTTCTATAGGAGAACCGATTAATACATCTGGTTTTTCTTTTGTCTTGATTCGTCGATAAATGAATGGGAGTGAAGTAAATAATATGGTTATTAAGAATCTCTCTGTGGCTGATGTTCGATCGAATATACATATCCATCTGTCAATAAGTTGTTGTTGACCTTCACATGATTCTTCATTTGATGATATTACAATAGGCTGACTTTCAGATTCACGTGGCTCTTGAGGTTCTGGGGGAACTTGTTCAGGCTGTCCTTCTCCAGGTGGTTCTTCTCTAGGTGGTCCTTCTCCAGGTGGTTCTTCTCTAGGTGGTTCTTCTTCACTGGGTTTAGGTGGTATAGGTACAGGCATTGGACCGTCCATAGAACCTCCTGCATCTGGATCTTCTATTATAGTAAAGCTGAAATTCTTCTGTAACACTATTTCGTCAAGTCCATTTATAATTCCAATAAAAAATGTGTGTTCTCCTACAGGTATAGAAGGTAATGTAAAAGGAGCCATAAGATCAGGAGGAACTTCTCCATGAAAACCATCAAGTATAGTTTGATGGGCTAGATTTTCATTAATATCTTCAATTGGTAAATCTAAGTTAATAACTAAACGATCAAATGAACATAAAGTTTCGGAAATACGTATATCAACTTGTACTGAATAATAATTTGTTCCGTTTATTTGTTTATAGGATAAAATTTCAATATTTGGTGGAGGAATGTCTCCATTCTCATCAGTTATAGTTATGAAATCTGTCGCGTAAGATTTACTTTCAGGATCGATTAAAGTTCCTATATAGGCATGAATTGAATATTTGCCATATGGAAAAGTTTTGCTACAAGTAGAAGGAAAATCAACAGGGAAATTATTATTATCAATATTTAAATTTCCACTCGAATCAGTTCTTAAACCATCTGAAGTAGCAACGTCAATACCGTGGGGATTAATTAATTGTAGAATTACATCCATTTGTGGTTTTTCAGTTCTAACAGTAAAGAATAACTCATCACCAAGTTTCATATTTTTATTTATAATAAGATCTGGAGGTTGTGGACGCTGAACAATAAATCTATATTTTTCACAACACTTAATTGAACTAAAGATATTATTCCCTTCAAATTCAATAAAAAGTTCTAATTCACAAGGATCGTCTTTATCAGCAATTCGTCCATCAGGATATACTTTGGGTATAGTTTCAACTTTAACATTTTCTGTTACATCAATACATTTAGCTTCCCAAGTTATCTTATAATTACCATTGTCGTCAATAAATGTAGAACTTAATTTTTCTTCAAACGGAACACCATCCCATTCTTTAAGAAAAATTTCCAGCTTACCAAAATTGAGTGTAGAGTGCATTCCGTCACGATCGTCTCGTGTAAGTCTGCCTGTAAACACAATCTGATCTCCTTCATTTAACAAAATATCGTTATCTCGTGTTTCAAATTGGTCATCAAATTGGTCAAGGGTAATTGTTGTTGGAATTGGTAATACTGGTAAGAATTCTATCTCAATTGATTTTTTTAGTACCGAGTCTTCACATTCTTCGACTGGAAGATTACCACATGGAACCAGGATTGATGCTTGAGCGTCAAGACGATATGTTCCAAATGAAAACGTTTCATTATCCATAGATCCAAAACTAAAAAGAGCTCCATTAAATTCGTAGAAATTATCCGAATCTACTAATAAAGATTTTCCTCTTTGAACCGTATTGCCTAGTGGATTAATTAAATCAAAGACAACGATATTCGAACATTGATTACAAACTCCATTAAGAGAGACTAGATCGTTAGGATTGTAGATTGTTTTAGATGAAATTAATGTCAATCTAGGATCATTATCTATAATAAATTCAATTTGTTTTGTTGGTGGAACAGACCCAGAAGCAGAACTAATTGAGTGATAATTAGGATCGCCAGCGTAATACGCGTGAATATAAATTACATCATTTTCATTTGCGTCTCTAGAGTAAACAGCTTCTTCTAGAGAAAATTCTCCTGTTGAACTTGTTGTATCATAACCAAGATTTTTACCAACTCTCCCATCTAAAGAACCGTTACAATTAATGGTTTTACAACCATATATCGTAATTTTTTGATCACTTATTGGTGTTCCATCTTCTCGTGTAAGTTCTCCAGAAAATGTAACTTTCTCACCATTAAGAATTTTTTCAGGAAGATCGTTCAAACTAAGTCTAGTAATAATTTTAGTTGCAGGTTCTGGTTCTATTGTCAATGTAATTATTTGAGAATGGGATGAATGATAGTTACTGGTTGATTTGAATAGTGCATAGACTTCTAGTGTACAAGGATTCTCTCCAGAGTCTTTACAAAAATCAGTTGACCATGTTTTACTGTAACCATTATTTGCTGCACTAGTTGTTACAGTAGCAATCAAATCATCTCCAGAACCATCAAAACTACCTGTGTCATGATCATAAATTTCAATAGTTTCACCATAAACTTGAGAACCATCGGCTGTTAATTGTCCACTAAAAGTTACAACACTATTTTCAATTGTAGTACGTGGAGATACTATCAATGATAAAGCTGTAACTTGGGGTCCTGCAGCAGGTGGGGGTGGTGGAGGTGCTGGTGGAGGTGCTGGTGGAGGTGCTGATGCTGATCCAGATTCAGTTATTGAAAGCATTACAAGATCAGAATTATCAGCAAGATAACGTGTAATACAATGTCCACTAAGTGGAATGTCACCTCCTTCGCAATTACTATCAATTGTAACTTGGGAAAATTGTGCATAAACTTGAGTAATAGTGCTGTTAGCTTCCCAAGTTATCTCATAATTACCATTTGAATCAGTTAGGTCTATCGGTGTTAATTGATATACAAATGGATTTGAATTTGGGTCGCTGTTTCCCCAGAGTTTTATCGTGTATCCTGCAAAACTAGGACTAACATAAGCTGCACTCGTAGTAATTTGTCCTGTAAATGTAAT
>JACAFT010000031.1:0-6013 GCA_013378375.1 Nitrososphaerota archaeon | reverse complement strand
TCCAGTGACGGAGGTAGTAGATCGAGTTATTGAGGTAGTAGATCGAGTTATCGAGCTAGAAGATCCAGTGACGGAGGTAGTAGATCGAGTTATGGAGGTAACAGATCCAGTGACGGAGGTAGGAGATCGAGTTATGGAGGTAACAGATCGAGTTATAGAGCTAGAAGATCCAGTGACGGAGGTAGTAGATCGAGTTATGGAGGTAACAGATCCAGTGACGGAGGTAGTAGATCGAGGTCGTTTTCAAGAAATCGAGGAGAAAGTGATGGAGGTAATTCGAATAAATTTAAGAAGATAGATTACGATAAGAAAAAATCTCACGATAATAGATGGAAATCAAAAGACAATAAATATTCAACTAATAAAAACAGAAAAAAAAGATACTAGAAATGAATACTATTCTCCTACTCCAGTAGAGGTAGTACTAACTGCAATAGTTTCAAGTTCACTAATTTCGTTTAATTTATTAAGAGATTCTTCAATAGTATCGAGAGCTCCAGAAACATCTTCGAATTGAATATCAGCAAATATCGTAAAAAGTCCAAAAGCAATAGGTTCCTCAGTAATTTGTCTAACAATCACCCCTTGTGGCAATATAGGATCAATAGCAGGTTTAATTTTTGAAGCATTGATGCCTGGTTCACTAGGTAATATCTTGACTCGTGCGACTAGGATTGCCAAAGAAATACACACCTAAGGTCCTTCAAAATTACATGCAGAACATGTATAAAATCGAGTAAATTTACGACATTTTGGACAACGCCAAATGGTTTTTTCATTACAGTTTGGACATTGTAATTTCACAGAAAGTCCACCAGGCAATATTGGCCTAGTACATGATGTACAAACAGGAATTTCCATTTGATCTGGCAATGAAATATTGCAAGAGTTCATATTATATATAACTTTACTATTAAAAATATTAATTATTAAATAATTTACGTAGCTCATTATTTGAAACTATTCCAAACATTTTGGTAATTTTTTTAATACCTAAAGATTGAATTAGTGTAAAAGAATGAAAATCAAAATCACCTATTTTATTAATAGAAGACTGAAAACTAGGAGATGAAGATAAAATATTAAACATCTCATCTAATTGATTATTATCAAGTTTATTAAAAATTTTTCTAAAACGAGATGTAGATTTAAATTCATTAGAGAACAACTTCTTCCAATTTTCTTCGTATTGAAGGAGATAATTCTTTTTTGTTATTAAGCTTTTATGAATACTTTGTCCAGCAAATAATCCACCCATACCTCCAGAATATATACCTCCTGCAGTACTTGGTTTAGTTTGTCCTGCAGAATCACCTACAAAAATCATATCATCATTAACAAAATTTTCAAGAGGACCAGATACAATAATAGGGCATGCAATTTTTTTAATTATTTTACAAGGACGATTTTTTAAAAAATAATTAAGATTATCAAAACTATTGATTCCATATCCAGCAATACCAACTTTAGCAAGGTGTTCATTAATTGGAATAACCCAAGTAAAAAATCCAGGAGAAAGTTTTTGATTAAAATATAAATCAACTTTATTAGGTTCAAACCAGTTTGCTTCTACAATATACTTTGCCGCTTGTAAAATTCCACTTTTTTGTCTTTTAACAAATGAAGCAGTACCCATAGCATCAACAAAATACTTGCAATGATATCGTCCAGTAGATGAAGAAATAATGAAATGATTTTCATAATTATTACATTCAAGAAAACGAGAAGATTTATAGACAACAGCTCCGTCAGATAATGCATTTTCATATAATTCAATATCAAATTTTTTTCTATCGAGAACTACTATATCAAGATTTGACGAATCTATATCAATCTTTACACCAGAAGGTGAAAATAACCTAGCACCAATAATTTTATTTTGAATAGTATTTTTTTTAGGAAGTAAACCCAATGAAGAAAGAGCATTTATACTAACTAATCCATCACATTTTTCAGGATTACCAATTTCGTTATGCTCTTCTAAAACAGTTACACTATGACCAAATTTAGAGATTTCACGAGCAGAAATAAATCCAGCTAGACTACCTCCGGCAATAACTACATCTTGAATAGATTCAGTCATATTGAATAAGATGAATATTTTGTAATAGATATATTAACCAACCTCTAATTAAAAATATAATAAATGTCTTCACAGGAAATTAAACAAGCAATAATAGTAAGAAATGATTTAAAAATGGGAAAAGGAAAGATTGCTGTTCAAGTAGCTCATGCTTCACTATCGTCGGCAGAAATTGTTAAAAAACACGATCATAATATTTTTAAAAGATGGACTCTAAACGGTCAAGCAAAAATTGCATTAAAAGTTCAATCATTAGAAGAGCTATTAGAAATATATAATTTAACAAAGAAAAAAAATATCCATTGTTATTTAGTACAAGATAAAGGATTAACTCAAATTGAAGAAGGAACAGTAACTTGTCTCGGAATAGGACCCACACTTACAAAAGACATTAATGAAATAACAAAAGAATTAAAATTATTATAAACTATTGCAAGTAATATTGATCTTTGTCGATATTCGATTTAGGGCAATTAATATCAAGTAAGAAGTCTTCAACTCCTTCTCCTAGTTTTGCCATTTTGCCATCTTTACCTCTACCTTTTCCATTAATAAAACTCGAACTTCCACATATAGTATTATAGTAATTACCCCAATCTGATTTTTTGCCTAGAATTTTATCAATAATATTTCGATCGTCACTATATTTTTCAAGTGTATTCTTTTCATTAGTCCAGAATCTTCCACTAGCATAATTAATACGGGAATGATTGGATTGAGGAATTTTATCTTTTGCTTCTCTAGTAATTGTAAAAACCGCTTTAAAATTCTTGGATTTATCCACCATATCTTTGATTTTTTCATGATAAATTATATCAGTTTGAGTCTTGTTACTATCAAATGCAATAACTTTTGTATCGAGATTATTATCCAAACAATATTGCATAAGACTAAGTGTAGAAGGTATTCCACTTCCTGCAGACCAACAAGCAATATTCTTTAACTTTGTTTCAAAAATATCTTTCATAAATTTACCCTGAGGGCCAATAAGAATACATTTTTCTCCTACGTTTAATTGATTAAGAAGATAAGGTGCAAATACACCTTGTTCGCTTTTGATCATCAATTCAATATAGCCTTTCTGAGTTGGAGATGAAACAACGGAATAAGCTTTCTTTTCTGTAACTTCGACATCAGGTCCACTTGGAATCATTTGTTTAGATTCTTTGTCATAAACTATTGTTTCAGGTCTAGTAATCTTAGATTCAAGCATAAAGAATTGACCTGGAAGATAATCATACAAACCATCGTCATTACCAGTAGGTCGAAATATATAAGACTTCGAATCACCACTCTCATCAGTGATTTTCTCAACTTGAACTTCATATCTGTTTGCCATATCGACTTAACTACAGAGTAATTTAATAAATAAAATGGTTTCGTTTTTTAAGCAATCAAATATTTAAGGTCACTGTCAGATTTAATAGAAGGATGTGCAGGATCTACAAGAATTACCTCGTACCACGCATGTTTACCATCTTTATAAACAAAATAAGAATTTAAAACATGAAGATTAGGATATTTTCTACCAACTCGATTTTCAGCAATTTGTTGCATATTTAAATCAGCCTTCATCTTAACAACACCAGAATGTTTTTGTCTTCTACCTGCTTTTGGTCTTTCTCTTCTCATACCACCACGGCCAACTTTGATTCTCACTACAATAGTACCTTGTTTGGCTTTATAGCCCAATGATCGAGCTCGATCAAGCCTAGTTGGACGATGAACACGAGTCACGGTGTTTTCTTTACGCCATTGAACTGCACGAGTACGGAGTAGTTTAGAATTATCTTTAAATATATTTTTCCATGTTTTAGACGAATGTTTATACATATATTTCACCATTTATTTTAGCAAGTAAATCAGGAATTTCATAAGGTTTGTCGACAATATAATCAACATTGCTGTAATTAATATTTTTTCCCTCCATAAGATAACTTTTAACAAATATGGTAGTCATCCCCAATATTTTTGCAGTATTAATTTCCATTTTTATTCGATCTCCAACATAAATACAATTTACAGCATTTACTTTTAATTTGTTTAACGTATAAATGTATGGCTCAGGAGAAGGTTTAAGTCCGGTTTCATCACTACTAACAATTACTCTAAAAAGTCGTTTGATTCCTATTGAATCTAAAATTTTAGAAGTCAGACCATACCCAGTATTAGAACAAACACCTTGAACTATATTCATATTATTTATTTTTTCAATAGTACGGATTAATCTTTCATCTCTGGGTATCAACGTAGAAATAGGCATAACACACCCCAATTTAGTATAGAAAAATGCAGAGTCAATTCCTAAGGACTGAACAAGTGCAGTTAGTCCATGTTTTTTTATCAACGTAATTTTAAATAATTCTTCTATATGTTCGGGTGATTGGTCCGAAAGATCAGATAATAAAGAGAGAAAATATTTTTCGTAAACAGAATAATAATAATTCGATAAGTTCAGAGTTCCATCTAAATCATAAATAATCCCACGATAGGTCATAGTACTTGAAAAAACATCATTATTCAATAGTATTCCTATTATATCGGAATAGAATTAATAAGGTTAATGAAAATAGGTTTAATTGGAAAACCAAATACTGGCAAATCAACATTTTTCAATGCATGTACTCTGTTGAATGTCAATATGGCAAATTATCCATTTACAACTATCGAGCCAAGTACTGGAATAGCTTATGTAAAAACAGACTGTGTATGTAAGGAATTAAAAATAAAAGACAGTCCAGTAAATTCAATCTGTACAAATAATCAAAGATTAATACCAATAAAGATTGTAGACATAGCAGGATTAGTTCCAGGAGCGTCAAAAGGAAGAGGTTTAGGAAATAAATTCCTTGATGATATTAGACAAGCAGATGTATTGATTCATGTAATAGATTTATCGGGAAAAACTGATGAAGAAGGACGAATATTAACAAATGAAAAAAGAGATCCTATCAAAGATATAACAATGATTGAAACAGAATTAGACAATTGGATATATGATATTATAAATAAAGACTGGAATCAAATTGGAAGAACGTCGACTGGAGATAAGAAGAAATTTATTGATTTATTAAGTAACAAGCTTAGTGGATTATCAATTAATTATAACCATATTACTAATGCCATAAATAAATCAGAATTAACCACAAAAAATATAACAGAATTCAATACGGAAGAAAAAATGAGATTGGTATCTGAATTAAGGAAAATTTCAAAGCCAATTGTAATAGCAGGGAATAAAATAGACCTAGCAGATATTGAAGATTATAATAAAATAAAGGATTCAGGAAGAGAAATAATACCAACTGCATCTGAAGCTGAATTATTATTAAGAAGAGCAAGTGAAAATGCAATAATTCAATATATTCCCGGTAGTAATGGATATATTGTCAATGAAAGTAAAGAAATTACTAATCAACAAATGAATGCGTTAGAAACTGTCAAAAAACAGATATTAGAGAAATGGGAAAACACAGGAGTACAACACGTGTTAAATTTTGCTTTCTACAATCTATTAGATATGATTACAGTTTATCCAGTAGAGGATGAAAATAAATATACAAATAAAAAAGGTAATGTACTTCCTGATGCATATTTATTAAAAAATAGTTCAACGGCAAAAGATCTAGCATTTAAAATTCATTCAGAAATTGGTGAAAAGTTCTTGTACGCAATAGATGCTAGAACTAAAAAGAGATTATCAAATGAATATGTATTAAAAAATAACGATATAATAAAAATTGTAGCGACTTAACTATTCTAGATTTTTACTATCTGCAGTATTATCAGCAATTGGTTCTTCAACAGTAGGTTCTTCAACAGTAGGTTCTTCAACAGTAGGTTCTTCAACAGTAGGTTCTTCAACAGTAGGTTCTTCAACAGTAGGTTCTTCAACAGTAGGTTCTTCAACAGTAGGTTCTTCAACAGTAG